>JBLHFL010000198.1:0-4288 GCA_047618105.1 Granulosicoccus sp. | reverse complement strand
GACCTGTTCCGATGTGTCTTCATCTAGGTTGCCAGTGGGTTCATCCATCAAGACCACATCGGGTTGCTTCACCAAGGCTCGCGCGATCGCGACCCGTTGCCGTTCGCCGCCGGATAGCTCGGCGGGTCTGTGGCCCATGCGGTCTTGCAGGCCCACCTCGGTCAACAGATGGTGCGCATAGGCAATCGCCTCCGACCCAGCGCGACCCTTAATACGCCAAGGCATCAGGACATTATCGAGCGCTGAAAACTCCGGTAACAGATGGTGAAACTGGAACACAAAGCCCATATGAGTATTGCGCGCGGCGGCGCGCTGACGATCATTCTGCTGGCCGATCACCTGGCCGGCCATGGTTACCGTGCCCGATGTTGGATCGTCCAGGCCGGCCAATAGATTCAGAAGCGTGGTTTTACCCGAACCGCTGGTTCCCACGATACTGGCCATTTCGCCTCTGTGGATCTCGAAACTGATCTCCTTGAGCACATCGACTCGATCGGGACCCATCTGAAAGCTGCGAGACACCGCCTGGCAGCCTAAAACCGAATTAGGATTCATAACGTAAGACCTCCGCCGGGGATATCTTGGACGCCTTCCAAGCCGGATAGATTGTCGACAGAACCGATATGATAAAGGTTGCCGAGGAAATAATGAGTACATCATTCCAGTCCAATTCGGACGGGATATAGTTGATAAAGTAGACATCTGAATTGAGGAACTGCACATCGAAGGCCGTTTCAAACCAGGCAATGATGTCGGCAACTGTCAGAGCCCCGATCACCCCAAGCAAAACGCCCATGGCGATCCCAATTAAACCGATGGCGGTGCCCTGGACCATAAAAACGCCCAATATTTGTCGACTGGTCGCACCGAGGGTCCGCAATACGGCTATCTCACCCTGCTTGTCGGTAACCAACATCACTAGGCTGGACACTATATTGAAGACGGCAACGGCAACTATCATAAAGAGCAGAAGGCCGACCAAGCGCTTCTCGAGCTGGATCGCCTGGAACAAATTGCCCTGGGTACGGGTCCAATCGGAGACAAAATAGACATCGGGCAGCTCCCGCCCGATATCGAAGGCAATCTGCCGGGCTTGGAACAGATCGGTTGTGCGCAGTTGCAGGCCATCGATGGCATCGCCATATAACATCAGCTTGGCCAAGTCATCGATATGGGTGATAACCAGGCTCGAGTCGAGTTCTGCGCCAACCTTAAAGATACCGACCAGGGTGAAACGCTTAAAACGTGGCTGGATACTGGCGATCGTCACCGACATCTCGGGCACGATTAGGGTCAATTTATCTCCTAATGAGACGCCCAACACCCGTGCCAACGACTCGCCGATGATCACCCCGAAGGATTGATCGTTCAAGGCCGCAATCGAACCGGCGACCATATGGTCGGGTAAGATGGATACGGTGCCAACGGTCGTTGGCTCAACGCCGCTGAGCAAGGCCCCCCGGGTTCGGTCATTGGCAATGACCATGCCTTGGCTTTCTATATAGCCGGAAGCACCTAAAACCATGGGATGCTGTAAGGCGATTTGCCGAATGATTTCGGCATTTTTGAATTCTCCGGGTAACGAGATGGTTGCATGAGGTACCATACCGAGAATGCGGGTACGCATTTCGCGATCAAAACCGTTCATTACCGACAAAACAATAATTAATACCATAACCCCCAGGGTCAGGCCGACCATGGAGATGCCCGAGATAAATGAGATAAAATGATTACGCCGTTTGGCGCGTAAATACCGAAGACCTATATAGAGTGGTAGGCTGTGAAACATATCAGGCAAAATCCATAAATAGCAGCGAACGGCAACTATATTGACTACAATTCTTCATGAGATCTATTTTACACAACAATGACAACAGGCGAGCAGATGATACCCTCCATACCCGATGACCGGCGTGACTCTTTTCGCGTTGAAATGAATGCCATGGTGAGCGCCGTCAAAGTCGATGATAACCGGATCGTTGACGCCAGTGACTGTTTCCCAGAATTGCATGTGATGGCACTGCAATCTCAGTCTGCCGTGATCGAACAGGAAATGAATCTCATTAGCGACCGGATTAAAGATATTGCCGTGCGTAAAATACTCGACCTGCTACAGCAAAAGATTAGCCTGATGGCCAAACTCATCGACATTCAAACGGCACAGGCGAATAACCTTAAGACGCAACTGATCGATATCAGCACCGGGGGCTGCTCAATTGTCTTACCCGATAACATTCAGGTTGATGATCGCATGGCCTTGGCGCTAATCTTCACCCCGAGTTACTTTTCCCTATTCACCCTCGCGACATTGACGGAACAGAGCAATCGCGATGGCATACGAAAATATCACTTCCGCTTTGAAAATCTCTTAGAATCGCAACAACAGACGCTGTTGAAACTGATGTTTAAGGCGCAAACCAATCTTCATAACACCTAAACGAGACCCAAAAACGGATGACCAACTCCTTAGTACTGCCGGCCGAATGGCATCAGCAAGATGCCATCCTCATTACCTGGCCGCATGCCAACAGTGCTTGGGCCGCGAGCCTAAGCACTGTTGAGTTAAGCTATATAGACCTGACTACGACTCTATCCCATTATCAGGATATGATTATTCAACTGCACCCGAGTGTGGATCTGGAAAAACTATTACTCAAGTTAACCAAGTCCGAGGCCAATTTGAGCAAATGCCATTTTGTGGTCCTGGCCAGCAATGACACCTGGGCGCGCGACCATGGCCCCATTGGGGTCGTCGAGCAGGGCACAGCAAAGCTGTTGGACTTTACCTTTAACGGCTGGGGCAATAAGTTCGATGCCGAGTTGGATAACCGCTTGAATCGCGCCATGGCCGATCTGGGCCTAGTGGCGGCCACCACATCGATTGACTGGGTGCTTGAAGGCGGTAGTTTGGAATCCGACGGTCAGGGCACCCTGATGACCACCAGTGCCTGCCTATTGAACACCAATCGAAACGGCAAGGTCACTAGGGCTCAGGTCGAAGAGCGCATGGCAAGCCTTCTAGGGATAAATAGAATGCTTTGGCTGGAATCCGGCGCCTTGGAGGGCGACGACACCGATGCCCATATCGACACTCTGGCCCGCTTTGCATCCGTCTCAACGATCATTTATCAGGGTTGTACCGACCCGTTGGACAGCCATTATGCCGGCCTGGTTCAGATGAAAGCTGAGCTGGCGGCTTTTCGCACCAACGACGGTGTGGCCTATGACCTGATTGAATTGCCCTGGCCGTCAGCCAAGTTTGCCGCTGATGGGCACCGGCTGCCGGCCACTTATGCCAACTTTTTGATCACCAATAAGCTTGTCCTGGTGCCGACCTATGACGACCCGATGGATATATTGGCTTTGGAGCAAGTGCAGCGGGCCTTTCCGGATCATTTTGTTAGGGGTATTAATGCCCTACCGTTGATCGAGGAGCATGGTTCACTGCACTGCATCACCATGCAGCTCATTGAGGGGTCGGTCAATTTCAAAGGCCGCTTCGAGAGCCTGCCTGGCGCCATGGGCTGACCCGCGGCCTGCCCGGCCGCGTTAGTATTCCCAGCGAAAATTGGGCAGTGATTTAATAATGCTGCGGCCGTAACGCCGCTCCACGATGCGTCGATCCATAAACCAGATAGTGCCACTGTCGGTTTCGTGCCGAATCAGCCGTCCACAGGCCTGCACTAGGCGGATCGTTGCCGATGGCAAGGTCACCAGGCTGAAGGGGTTTAGACCCTTTTGTTCGAGCCAACCGGACAGGGTCGAATTAATGGGATCATCGGGGACGCCAAACGGGATTTTGGCAATCACCAAATGGGTTAAATAGTTACCCGGCAGATCAACACCCTCCGACAAGCTGGCCAAACCAAAGAGTGTCGAGCCACCCCCGCGCTCCAAGCGTTCCCGATGGTGGGCCAAGAGCGCCGTTTTCGGTAAATCGTCCTGCAGGGTAATCAGTTCACGCCAGTCCGGCCCCAAAAGCGAATAGACCTCCTGCATCTGAGCGCGCGATGAAAACAGCACCAGATTCCCAGTTTCCTTGGGCAACAGGGTATTCACCAGTTCGACAATGGATTGGGTGTGGATTTCGCGTTTGCCGCCGTCGACGGCAAATTCCGGGATCTTAACCACCACCCTATTGGGATAATCAAAAGGACTGTCCAGGCGCAACAAGTCCGCCGAGGGCCCTAAGCCGGCCTGATTCATAAAGCGATCGAACTTACCTTCGATAGTCAGGGTCGCCGATGTCACGATGGCTCCGGCGCAGCGATTCCAGAGGAAGGCGCGC
>JBLHFL010000197.1:0-4350 GCA_047618105.1 Granulosicoccus sp. | reverse complement strand
AGCTCTGGGGTAGTGCACAAAGTTGGTTGGAGCAGGGTTGGCAACAACAGGATCGCCAGTCTGGTTTAAAATTGGCCGAGCTCTTTGAGCAGCGCAATATGACCGACCAAGCCCAACGCATCTATAAACAGCTGGCCCAGCGCCCGCACACCAATCCCTAGGCGGACCGATGGCTGAAGAACTGCTCACCAACACCGGCGCCGATCGGCGCAGCCGTTATCAGCAATTGCTGGCGCAGCTGCAAGCCTTGACGTCGGGCGAGCCCAATAGGGTCGCTAATCTGGCCAATGTTGCGGCGGCGTTACGCCAAACCTTTGGTTTTTTCTGGGTCGGCTTCTATCTGGTCGATGGCGATGAATTGGTCTTGGGGCCGTTCCAAGGCGATATCGCCTGTACCCGAATTGGCCTTGGTCGGGGGGTCTGCGGCGTTGCCTGGCAAACCGGCGAGGCCCAGTGGGTACCGGATGTCGATGCCTTTCCCGGCCATATTGCCTGCAGCAGTGCGTCGCGCTCCGAAGTGGTCGTGCCGCTGATTAAAGATCGGGTTGTGATCGGCGTATTGGATGTCGACAGCGATCGCTTGGACGACTTTAGCCAGAGCGATGTGGAGGGTTTGACCGCGCTCTGTGCCTGGCTGGTGACTTTGTTGTAACACCGATGTTACATATGGTGTTGAGATCCTGCCGCCCCGTCCTTGAACAATAATAGTGCATTTTCCGGCCCCTTAAGCGCCTAACCCTTGGCTTTTTTGACCCAGTTAACACCCTCCCAGTTCACCCCTTTGTAATATGGTCAGGCTAATGTTGAGCTTTGTTACATTAGGTTGCTCTTGGAGACGTTACTCCATAGACGCTTCGGACTAGAGTAAAGCTGTCTTAATCATCCAGACTGCACATCAAACCGGCGGTACGTGTCACCGGCTCGATAGGGTAAGTAGCAGCGCGGGATAGACCAAGCAATTCTAAAATCAGATTTTAATCTGTTGACAACAACAACAAAGAAGGGCGTAAAAGATGTTTAAAAAGACACTACTAGCGTTAGCCTTAGGTGGCACTATCGTATCGGCAGCTCAGGCTGGCGAAGTTGAAGTTCTGCATTGGTGGACTTCCGGTGGCGAAGCAAAATCAATAGCCGTTTTGAAAGAAATGGTCCAAGACGCAGGTCATACCTGGGTTGACTCCGCCATCGCCGGTGGCGGTGGTGATAGCGCAATGACCGTATTGCGTTCGCGTGCCGTGTCGGGCAATCCTCCGGGTTCTGCTCAAATCAAGGGTCCTGAAATTCAAGAATGGGGCGATATGGGCTTTCTGGCCGATTTGACTGACGTTGCTAAAGCCAATAACTGGGATGGTGTTTTACCGCCAGTCGTCTCTGACGTTATGAAGCACAACGGTGTTTACGTTGCAGCGCCAGTGAACGTTCACCGTGTGAACTGGATGTGGGCCAACAAAAAAGTCTTTGATGACAATGGCCTGACGCCGCCAACTAGCATGAAAGAATTATGGGCTGTATCCGCCAAGCTTGAAAAAGCCGGAATTATCCCAATCGCTCATGGTGGTCAGCCATGGCAGGATTTAACGACCTTTGAAGACATTGTCTTATCTGTTGGTGGTGCTGACTTCTTCAACGAAGCATTCGTAAACTTGGATATGGCCGCCATTCAAAGCAAGACTATGGTTAAGTCGTTTGAAGAGTTCCGTAAGGTTAAAGCCTATACTGACAAAGGCGCGCCAGGACGTGATTGGAACGTGGCCACTAGTATGGTAATCAAGGGCGAGGCCGCCATGCAGTTCATGGGCGATTGGGCTAAGGGTGAATTCTCTGCAGCCGGCAAGGTCCCAGGCAAAGATTACTACTGCTTGCCATTCCCAGGTACTGAGGGTGAATACACCTTCAACATCGACTCCTTGGTGATGTTCGAACAACGTGATGCCGAAAACCAGAAAGCGCAAATGAAAATGGCTGAATTGGTTCTGTCACCTAAGTTCCAAGACGTTTTCAACATGAACAAGGGTTCTATCCCAGTTCGTCTTGATCAAGACATGAGCGGATTCGACAGCTGTGCGCAGGCATCTATGGATACCTTCAAAGCAACGTCTAAATCTGGCAAAGGTCTGGTACCGTCTATGGCCCACGGTATGGCAACCTACCCAGCGGTTTCCGGTGCAATGGGTGACGTCGTGACTAACTTCTTCAACTCAGACATGAGCGCTGATGACGCAGTTGTTAAGTTGGCCAGCGCCATCAAAGCAAGCATGTAAGCTGCTACCGAAGTGTCCCGGCCTTTAGGGACACTTTACTCTGGAACGAGGGTTCGCCTCGTTCCGTATTCAGAACTTTACCGACCCTCTGTCATGTCTAAGCAATTCAGTTAGGCGTTTGGACGGTGGCCGTTCCTGATAAGCTGGCACTATACTGACGGCAGTTCACCGATGACAACGCACTGAGCGCTGATTCGGAACTTCAACGACAATCAACAAAACGGGAATCGCATGTCTCAATCCAAACGACCCAAAGGCATTGATTACTGGCTGCCCAAGCTGGTGCTCTCGCCCACCGTAGCGGTAACCATAGTCTTTATCTATGGCTTTATTATCTGGACAACCATTCTGTCCTTCACCAAATCACGTATGTTGCCGAGCTATGACTTTGCCGGTTTCTCACAATACGTCAAATTATTCCAAAACGAACGTTGGACGGTTGCACTCACAAACCTGGCCATCTTCGGAATCCTTTTCATCGCCATCTGCATGATCGTCGGTTTGGTCTTTGCCATCCTGCTCGATCAAAACATTCGTGCGGAGGGCGCCTTACGCACCATATATCTATACCCCATGGCATTATCCTTTATTGTCACCGGTACCATCTGGAAGTGGATTCTAAACCCTTCGGTGGGGATCGAAAAATTCATGCGCAACGCGGGGTGGGAAACGTTCAGTTTCGACTGGATAGTCGACTCAGATATGGCCATCTACACCGTGGTCATTGCCGGTGTCTGGCAGTCCAGTGGCTTCGTTATGGCGATATTTTTAGCCGGCCTGCGCGGCATCGATACCTCTATTATTAAGGCCGCCCAACTTGATGGCGCGAATCTTTTTTCGGTCTATACCCGGATTATTATTCCGTCCATGCGGCCGGTATTTTTCTCTGCCTTTATTATGTTGTCCCATATCGCGATAAAGAGTTTTGACCTGGTAATGGCCCTAACGGGCGGTGGACCCGGTACCTCGACGGATGTGCCGGCGATCTTTATGTACCAAATATCCTTTCAACGCTCCCAGCTCGGGGTGGGTGCCGCATCGGCGGTCATTATGTTGATGGGCGTGGCGGCCATACTGATTCCGTACCTGTACTCTGAGTTAAGGACGAAAGAACAATGAATAAAGTAAAAGACGCCCGTTATAAAGATATTACCGCACGCAGTATTCTCTATGCCGTGCTGGTTATCGTCGCCCTCTATTATTTGGCTCCGCTGTTCTTAATGATCCTAACATCGTTTCGCAGCATGGACGAAATCCGGGTCGGCCAACTGATCGAATGGCCCAAGAGTTTTTCCTTTGACGCCTGGCATGCGGCTTGGAATCAGGTGCAGATTGGTGCGCGCGATGAATTGGGTCTACAGCCCTATTTTATGAATTCGATCCGCATGGTGATCCCATCGGTATTGTTGTCGACGCTCTTTGGTGCCCTGAACGGCTATGTGATCAGCTTCTGGAAATTCCGCGGCAGTGAGTTGTTTTTTGCCCTGTTGCTGGCCGGTTGCTTCTTGCCGTTCCAAGCCATTTTATTACCGCATTCAATTGTCTTGGGCAAAATGGGGTTGAGTGGCTCCACTACTGGCTTGGTATTTACTCATGTGGTCTACGGTGTCGCCTTTACGACCCTGTTTTTTCGCAACTACTACATCAACTTGCCAGGTGAACTGATTAAAGCGGCCAAACTCGATGGTGCCGGCTTTTGGATGATTTTTTATCGGATTATTTTGCCTATTTCAACACCCATCTTAGTGGTGTCGATTATTTGGCAATTCACCCAGATCTGGAATGACTTCCTCTTTGGTGTGGTTTTTTCCGATCCCAGTTCGCAACCCATTACCGTGGGCTTAAACAATATGGTCAACTCAACTACAGGTGATAAGCGTTACAATATCGATATGGCGGGTGCCATCATCGCTGCACTGCCGACCATCTTTGTCTATGTTGTTGCTGGTAAATATTTTGTTCGCGGCCTCACCGCCGGTTCAGTGAAAGGTTAATTAGGAGTTCGATTTATGGCTGGTTTAACGATTCAAAATGTCCAAAAAAGCTTTGGTCAGACTCACATTCTTAAAGGCATTAACCTGGTTATCCC
>JBLHFL010000196.1:0-4371 GCA_047618105.1 Granulosicoccus sp. | reverse complement strand
GGTTACGGCGCAGCAAGGACGCCTGATATTGGAATTCTTGACCGCCGCGGATAATGACCGATTTAATACTCGACAAGCGGCACAGGGCCTCGCAGTCTTTCTTCACCTGAAGCGCCAGTTCTCGAGTGGGTACCAGAATCAATAGGCGTACCGAAGCATTGGGCTTGGTTTCACTCATGATGTGATGTAAGGCTGGGATCAGGTACGCACCGGTTTTACCGCTGCCAGTTTCAGCACTGATCAGCAAATCCTTGCCGGCCAAGGCCGGTTCCAGGCTGATGGCCTGCACTTCGGTTGGCGTTGTCCATTTCAGATCAACAAAGGCGGCGCATAACTTAGGGTGAAGATTGGATGTTTCGAACAAAGAGAAAACCTCAAAAGGGTGCAAAAGTTGTAGACGGGCAGTTTAGCAGGTTTGAACGAAAGCGGCTGACATTTAGTCAGCCCAGATGGGATTCAGGTAGGTAGGCGATCAATGCCTGAGAGGGCACGGAACCGAGCCGTTCGCTAGGGCTGACGCGCGCATCAGACAGTTCTGCGCTCAGGGTATTAAAAGCCGTCCAACGCCTCATCGATAATGCCCATCAACAATTCGGTGATCGGCGCTGTGGCCGGCTCTTCGGTGAAGGGCTGCTGGATGGCGATAAAGGTT
Organism: Granulosicoccus sp.; assembly: GCA_047618105.1. Taxonomy (GTDB): domain Bacteria; phylum Pseudomonadota; class Gammaproteobacteria; order Pseudomonadales; family Natronospirillaceae; genus Reinekea. Next base: position 3,719 of record JBLHFL010000196.1, on the reverse strand, counting down.
TGATCGGCCTGTTCGGTCAGGCTATAGACCGCGATGGCATAGGGGCAAAGTGTGATGTTGTGTGGGTTGGCGGCGGCTAGGGCGTGGGATAAATCGGCCTTGCAGAACAACAGTATTTCGGCGTCCTGATAGACCGGTGTGGTCACACCAACGGCCTGCGCGGTCCGCGCTAGCATAGCACCGGCATGCGAAATGTAGGAAATCACCAAGCCGCGCGATTCAATGGCAAACACCAGGTTGTCGCGTGTGCTGTTGAAGTCACTGTCGGTACTGAACACCCATGAGGGGCCTTCTTGGCTATAGAGCGCTTCGGCTTGAGTCCAAACAGAGCTCAGTAACAGCCCTAAGCTGAACAATAGGATACGGATCATTGGTCACCCGACTGCAGCGCTTGGCGTGCGTTTTGAATGTTCTGATCAAAGTAATACCAGTAAAAATCGGCATCGCGATAGCCTTCGATACGCTCGGCCACTTCCTCGCCTTGGGCATTTAGAAATAGGATGGTAGGCGTCGCAATAACCCGATAGCGGGTTACCAGATCATCCGGGGTAATCATTTCATCATTGCGCCAGCGCACCGGCGTTGTATCGTCCCAGACCAGCTTTTGCAAGCTAATGGCCTGCTGATACGCCAGGGTATTGACCACCGCGGGCATCACCTCACGTTCCAGTAGCTTGCAATAGGGGCAGGTTGAGTGCGCGACATAGAGCACCAGTGGTTTGCCCTCGGCGGCCATCGCACCCAGGGCTGCCGGAAAGTCGGCCTTGGCAAAGATCAGGTCGCTGCTGGCCCAGGCGCTGACGCTGAGCAGCACAGCGGTGCTCAGCGCGACCAGCGGTTTAAAGGTTGCTCTAGAGATCATCCAATATTGCCTCAAACAGTTCATCGGAATAAAGATCGCGGAAAAAGTGGTCCGCACCCTCGATCAGATGGGTCGAGATGAGCGGGTTGTCGATAAATTCTGACTGGTATTCCATCAGCCTATCCGACAGGGGGTCTTCACTACCGAGGAAGATTTGTGTCGGGATGTCGATGTCGGCAATCAGGTTCGGGGTATGTTTGTTCGGTGTTGGCAGATAGTAGGACAAAAAGGCCTCGGCTGAGACCTTGGCAAAGGTGCAATACAGCACGGCCGCTTCGGTAATGGGCTCAACCTGGTTATCCAGACTTTGAAACAAACTGACCTGTTCGGCTAAGGACTTGCCGTAACGATTTTCGAAACTCTTGGTAACGCGAGCCTGTTCGTGGGTCGCTGGGGCGATCAGTGCTAAGCGTTGTAGACCAGGGTAATAATAGGTTTGGTAGAACAACGACGCCTGAGCACCGCCGCGTGAGTGCGCAATCAAGATGAACTTTGAGTGGCCCTGAGTGCCCAGCCAATCGAACCAGGCTTTGAGTTCTTCGATCGCCTGTTGATGGCTGCCGACTACCGGCATGGTTTCGCAATTCATAAACGATTTGCGATCGTCGATACCCAGGCTGAGACTCAGATTCAGGCTGGAATAGCCCTCATAGGTCGCCAGATCCTGCAGGTAGGTCGGCAGTTCGGTATCGTGGTGCATCCAAGTGCCATGCAGAATTACCATAACGGGCTTTTCATGCGCGGCATCTTCGTTTTCATAGTTGGCGTTTAAGCGCAGCCCATCGTGACGAATCTGTACCGGTTCGGCAGAGACCCAGCTCGACATCACTAGACTGGCTAGAACAGAGCATAACAAACTAGCGACACGGATCAGCATAGTTGACTCACTTACAAATAAAGTGGCATAGCGCATCATGCTAAGCCTGGGTTAGAGGGGACATTACGCAATTCGGGCGTATTGATCTTTTTCAGTGCAATTGTCTGCTGGTCCTGCAGGTAGGTAGCGACGGTATCCCAAATGGGTTCGCCCTCAGACTGGGAGCCAACCGTGGCCCAGCCCGATACCTTATATTCTTTACTGGCGTCGATAGGAGTACCGTTATCGAGGCGCATATTGTCGATCCGCTTGCCCATGCTGGCGGTCGGATCGATGCGGTAATCCATGCCGCCTAAGCGCACCATATCGCCACCCTGTTGGTAATAGGGATCGGCGTTAAAGAGGTTATCGGCGACATCTTCCAAAATCAGCTTCAGATCGGCGCCTGACATCATCCGAGTGTAGGTTTCCGGATAGGTGATACAGGTCTGATCGAGCACATTTTCCATGGTGATGGTCTGGCCCGGCAAGATCGTGGTCCCCCAGCGGAAGCCCGGCGAGAGCGATATTTGGGAGTCGTTGACGGCCCGTAAGGCATCACAAATAACCTGATCGAAGGTGCCGTTAAAGTTACCGCGGCGGTACAGCAGATCATCGGACTTGGCCAGCGGACGCTGCAGCTGGGCCAGGTAGGGCTGGCGAATGTCGGTGATCAATTGACTCATAGTCGGGTCGGCCCGCAGGTAGTCGGAGAATACCGGCAACAGACGATATTGATAGCTGTCGATACCACTGGCACCAAACTTCAGATCCAACACACCCAAAAATTTGCCATTGGAGCCGGCGTTGGTGACGAGGGTTATGCCGGCCTTATTTTTGACTTCGATCGGGGCTGGAATGCCGTCATGGGTGTGCCCGCCCAAGATCGCATCGATGCCGGTGACATCGGCAGCCAATTTGAGATCGACATCCATACCATTGTGCGACAACAGCACCACGGCATCGGGCTTTTCGGTGCTGCGAATCTGGTCAACCAATTCCTGCAGGTCGAGCGGATTGATGCCGAAGGTCCAATCGGGAATAAAGCGTTGTGGGTTGGCAATGGGCGTATAGGGGAAGGCCTGGCCAACCACGGCGACACGACGGCCACCGAGTTCCTTGATCACATAGGGTTGAAAGGCGTGACCGCTAAACTCATCCCAAGCCTCGGCACCGTCGAATAGGGCGTCTTCTTTCACCTTAACGTTTTGCGCAATAAAGTCGCCGTTAAAGGCAGCGATATTGTCTCGGATCTCGCTGCTGTTGTAGGTGAACTCCCAGTGTCCGGTCATAACATCGACACCGAGCAGGTTACAGGCATCGACCATATCGCGCCCGCGGGTCCACAGGGCGGTGCCGGAGCCTTGCCAGGTGTCGCCACCATCGAGCAGGAGCGTCTTATTGGCGCCGAACTCACCGCGCATTAGATCGATCAGGGTCTTTAAATGCGCAAAGCCACCGACGCGACCGTACATCTGGGCGGCGTTGGTGAAATCCAATGCGGTATAGGCATGCGCTAACTGACTTTGGGCGTCAATACCGAAGTAATTTAGTAGGGCATCATTCACCAGATGGGGCGGCCGGCCATAGGCAGCGCCAAAACCCAGATTGACGGTCGGTTCGCGAAAGTAAACCGGCATCAATTGTGCGTGGGTATCGGTCATATGCAACAGTCGGACATCGCCACTGTTGGGTACCTGGTATAAATCCTCGTTGGCGCGGCCCAAACTGATACAGCCCGGCAAAATGCCCGCTGCGCCGGCTAACCCTAAAAGACGAGAAAATTCACGACGAGACAGTTGCATAGGAGTGTTCCATTGGTTAGGGATGTTAAACAATTTGGTGGTACAGGACCGGTTCGGCAACCAAGCGCTGCCGAACCGATTCGTGGCTACAGGGGAATATACTGCTGCCAGTTCTCACGCATAAGCTTGCCCTGGATAAGTGCAAGCTTGGCCTGTTCATAGGCCTCACTGGCCAATTGATAGGCCTGATCTTCTT
>JBLHFL010000195.1:0-4390 GCA_047618105.1 Granulosicoccus sp. | reverse complement strand
GGTGCCGTGCGCATTGATGTAATCGATAGAACCCTCAACGTGCTCCATCGCCATCTGCATGCAACGAACAGCGCCTTCGCCGCTCGGTGCGACCATGTTGTAACCGTCGCTGGTGGCGCCATAGCCGACCAGCTCGCCATAGATCTTGGCGCCGCGCGCTTGGGCATGACCAAGCTCTTCGAGCACCAGCATGGCACCGCCGCCGGCAATGACAAAACCATCTCGCTTGGCATCATAGGCTCGGCTGGCCTGTTCTGGATGGTCGTTATATTGGGTCGAGAGGGCCCCCATGGCATCGAACAAGGAGCTCATGGTCCAATGTTCGGCTTCACCGCCACCGGCAAACATTACATCCTGTTTACCCAGCTGAATCAGTTCCATGGCATTGCCAATGCAATGCGCACTGGTGGCACAGGCTGAGGTAATGGAGTAGTTAACGCCCTTGATTTGGAACGGTGTGGCCAGACAGGCCGACACGGTAGAGCCCATTGTCTGAGTGACACGATAAGGGCCTACACGCTTGAGGCCTTTTTCGCGCAGTATATCGGCTGCTGCGGTCTGGCTCTGAGAGTCAGCACCACCGGAACCGGCGATTAGGCCGGCACGCGGGTTCGATACCTGCGTATCCGTGAGGCCCGAATCGGCAATGGCCTGGGCCATAGCAACATAGGCATAGCCGGCCGCATCGCCCATAAAACGGATGGCTTTACGATCGATGTAATCGGCCAGATTGATATCGGGCGTGCCGCTGACGTGGCTGCGCATACCCAATTCGGCATAAGTCGGGTTAAAACGAATACCCGATTTGCCTGCTTTTAACGATTCGGTGACCGTCGCGATATCATTCCCGATACACGATACTATGCCCATTCCTGTGACGACTACGCGTTTCATAGATTCACCTCACTTCATCTGTTCAGGCTTGAATAAGCCAACTTTAAGGTCTTTGGCAAAATAGATTTCTTTGCCATCACACTCGACGATACCATCGGCAATACACATCACCAAACGACTCTCAATAATGCGTTTGATTTCAAGTTTATAAACCACTTTTTTGGCGTCTGGCATGATCTGACCCTTGAAGGTCAATTCGCCCACACCTAAAGCACGGCCCTTGCCCGGATTGCCTCGCCAGCCAAGATAGAAGCCGACCAACTGCCACATTGCATCAAGACCGAGACAGCCAGGCATGACCGGATCACCGGGGAAATGGCACTTAAAAAACCACAGATCGGGATTGATATCGAGTTCAGCGCGGATCATGCCCTTGCCAAAAGCACCGCCTTCAGAGGTAATAAGCGGGATGCGATCCATCATTAGCATGTTATCGATCGGCAACTGGGCGTTGCCCGGTCCAAACAGACGGCCATGACCGCATTCTATGAGATCGTTTTTATCTAAAGATGAAGGACGTTCAGACATGTTTATTTCCACAGTTATGGTTAGCTGTGTGCACAATAGCAAAAAAACGCGGGTTTATTCGTGCTTTGCAGGAAAAAGATCATTAATTCTCAGCCCATTGAGCGCGATAATCCCAGTAGTCGGGGGCTCAGGACGATATTTTGGCCCGATTCGGCCCCTAGAGATGCCCCCGGGGTCGGCGGGGTGGTTAGTTTTTGATCACAAATACGCCTTGAGCGTTGTGCACATCATCGGTGGTCTGCAAGCCAAAGCCGCCAACAAAGCCCATACCGGTGGCGGAACCCGTGAACAGGCCGTCGACCTGACCGGCTACCGAATGAGTGCCAGTCGCGGTTTCGAGCGTGCCATAGCCATAATCGCTGAAAAACTGAGCGCCGCGCAGATGACCGACGTAGCTGACATCCCAGAAGGCGCCATCGGTGGCGTTGGCCAGCGACAGGCTGCCCACGGCCTCCGCGGTACCGAAATTAACCGCCAGCTGGGCCGAGAGTGCTAAGATTTGGCCGGTCGATGCGTTGGCGTGCCACTGCGCAGGTTCGAGCTCGACGCTGCTGTCACCGAAGGTCTTAATGCCCACTCGACTTGCCGCCAGGGCTGGTATGGCACTAACATAGTAGAATGGCGCGGCAACCTGATCAGCACTGTCAATGTTGGTCGCATCCTTTAATAGTAGAGCCGGATTTGCTGCACTGGAGTTCCACTGGCCCCATTCGATATCGTTGCCACCGTCACCATCAACATCGACACCGGCAAAGTCGACGCGCGTCGCATTCGGATTGCCGCGAAAAATATTAGCGGGGCTGGCATAGCCCCACTGTAAGGCGTTAATTTTGTCGTTTTTGAAACTCACCAGTTCCGGCCCAGCCTCACCCTCAATCAGATAACCAAAGCGAGTGGCGTGCTCGACTTGCCCAATACTGACGCCGCCCTTGTCATAGGTTCCGGTACAGTTGCTGGCATTGCTGCAGAGGCCCAATGATGCAGCAAAGATCTGCACATCTCCGCCGGACAGATTGGCGATGACTAAAAATTCTCCCAACTTTGCACTCACGCCATTAAAAATCAGCTGACCGGCCTCATGGCTAACCACGATCGGCGCTGCAATCTGTACGCCATCTATCTGACCGAGCTGGCTCTGGATCGAGGCATTAATATCGTTCGCTACCGCGTTGATATTACCAGCGCTCGATTGAGAGACGGTGACGGCGAATGTTAGCGTGCCTAGGTTAATGTCAAAGCTGACGTCCTCGCTCAGGGCCGTGGCTAGAAAAGGCGCCAGGGTATAGAGAGCGGTTGAATAGCCAGTGGGTTGTTCGTTTAGCACGACAAATCCAACATTGGGATCGTTGGACAGATCGCGGATTTGGGCCTGGGTCAAGCGAACATCGTGCAAGGCGGCCAAATCAAACTGGGCACTAAATTGCGTAACGGCAAGCTCGGGGGCGTCTTCCTGTCGAGCCAACTGCACATTCTCATTCGCTACCGGCATGGCGCCAACCAGTAGGGTAGGTGCCGGGTCTAGGTCATCGTTTAGGTCATTAAAGAGATTTTCGATGAGCAGGTCAGTATCAGTGTCTGGTTTCAAAGAAGGTTGCTCCGCCGAACCGTTTTCTGCTCTATCAATTGCCGTTAGCGATAGGGTGGACAAGGGCGTTGACAGCGCCTTAGGGGCGACCAGCTGGCCCTGTATGGGTGCTTGCGGACCGGAAACTTGAGCAAAACTGAAGGGGCTGTCTAGGCCGAGGTTTAGACTGCCCAGTTCATTTTCGAGGCGCACACCACCTTGATAGACGCCAATCACCAAATCAGGACCGGATAATACCGCTTCATAATTGGTGCCGCGAATGCCGATGCTGGCCTTCGGGGTGCGGATTTGGTAAGCCTCCTTGTCCGATTTACCAAGGGTGCCAGTAATGGTGCGAAAGCCACCCGTTAATAGTTCCATTAGCACCTGCTCGGGTCGATCGGTGAGCGCGCCGTGGTACTCGCTGATTTTAAGTCGTGAGCCGGCGCGTAAAGCTAAGATCGCATTGTCGTTAAAACGAACTTGAATTTCACCATTGGCACCGGTGACTAGGGTGTCGCCTTCCAGTACATCAGAGCGACGTTCAAGCGCGCGCGATTTCTGCGCCGTATCGATCGCATAGACCTCGCCCTTGGCAATGATGATTTTGCCGACATTGGCGATAACGTGAGTGGCCGGTAGCGTCATTAATAGGCCCACAAGGCACAGCTGCCAGAATCGAATTGTCATAGATTGATCCCCTTAAAACTGAACGCCCATAGCCTGACTGATCGTAAATCGATCGCTGCCATAGGCGTTAATATTACTCCTGACCCATTCCCAGCTGATTGCGGTGCGAGTCTCAAGCCAGTCGGCCGAGCCCCAATTAACCCCTAGGTCGAGGCGAATGACCTGGTCTTGGCGCCTCTTTAAGTCGGTGGACGCCGCATCCTGGGTGAAAAACAGGTCGTTGGCCTTGTAATAACGCCATTGGTGCTCGACGGCCATGTTAGCCTGAAACTGCCAAGGTCCTTGCCAGTCCAGTTGGTATCGATTGGCCAGTCCTCGCCACTCGAGGTGACCATCATCCTGCCCGGCGAGCTGCGTTTGCAAATAGACAGTGGAGAAACTGTGAACTCGTCCACGTTCCTGTGCGTCAAAAACCAAACCTGCCAAATCTTTGGCACCCGAACTGTTGGCCGGATCGAGGGCCAGGGTTGCCACCGTTCCTAACTTGACACCGGCCCACAGGGGTCCCCAGATCCGGTACTGCTGGCTCAGACTGAGGTTGAGCGTGGCCTGCCAACTCTGTCCTGCAAGCCAACTCCATTGGCCACTGGCCGGGAGCTGGAGGCGGAAGCGTTCATTTTGATTAAAGATCGTATTGGTCAGGGTTAGGGCACTGGAATCGGACACTTCAGGGGCAATAAAGTTTTTCGCACTAAAATCTGCGCTCAAGCGTTT
>JBLHFL010000194.1:0-4397 GCA_047618105.1 Granulosicoccus sp. | reverse complement strand
TTGGTCTGCACTCCCCTATGTATTGCTCAGCGGCCGGGAAATGTTACCTGGCGTTTTCCTCAGACGGGGTACGTGAAGCCTATTGGCAACGCAATGCAAGTACGATGCGAAAATTGACTGACAATACCATCATCGAAAAAGTGCGTTTTTTTGAGGTATTGGATGAGATAAAAGAAAACGGTTTTGCCATTGATGATGAAGAAAACGAAGCCGGTATTTCCTGCGTTGCCGTGCCGATATGCGATAAGGCCGGCCATCCGACCTACGCAGTCAGCGTCTCGACCCTAACCCCCAAAATGCGCCAAAAAGGCTACGCCCAGTTCGCCGAAGAGATTAAAGCGATCACCGGAGAACTGGAAGCAAAGCTATTCTAGAGGTCACTTATGTTTAGCAACCACAACAAATATCGCCTGGGTATATATGAGAAGGCAATGCCAACTGAACTTAGCTGGGCACAACGCTTTACCAATGCCAAGGCTGCTGGCTTTGATTTTTTAGAAATCTCGGTTGATGAGACCGCAGAGCGACGTGCTCGATTGGATTGGAGCGATGACGAAATCTACGCTCTGCGCCGCTTGAGCGAGCAATATGAACTGCCATTGCAATCGATGTGCCTCAGTGCACACCGCAAATATCCTTTTGGTTCAATAGACGATGGCATTCGTGCAGAGTCCTTAGTAATCATGGCAAAGGCGATCACTCTGGCCTACAAACTTGGTATCCGCTGCATTCAGATGGCCGGTTATGATGTGTATTATGAAGCGCAGTCGGAACAGACCCACTTGCGCTTTATCGACGGCATGCAGCAAGCCACCAAAATGGCCGAGCGTGCCGGCATTATGCTTGGAGTCGAAATCATGGATACTCCGTACTTAAATTCACTGAGTAAATTTGAGATCCTCAAGCGCGAGATCCCGTCGCCCTATTTCATGGCCTATCCAGACGTCGGCAATATTTCCGGCTGGAACCATGATGTTTGTACCGAACTCAAGCTGAGCCAAGACCATCTGGTGCAGATCCACCGTAAGGACACTCTGCGCGTCTCTGGGACCAGCAAGGGTCAGTTCCGCGATCTGGTTATTGGCGAAGGTCAGGTTGACTTCCACGCCATCTTTAAAACGCTAAAAAACATTGATTATGCGGCACCAATGGTGATAGAAATGTGGGCTCAAAACGATCAGTGGTTTGAGGATATGGTTGCCGCCAAAACAAAGTTGCAGCAAATTGCCAACAGCGTTGGCTTTGAATTGTAAAACAGACACTCACCGCCTTACCGGCCAAGGAATGCAAAAAATGAATCAACTCGCTCAATTACGTGAATTCACTACAGTTGTCGCTGACACCGGTGAAATCGATGCCATTAAGCAGTACCAACCCCAAGATGCTACGACCAACCCTTCGTTGATCTTGAAAGCCGCCCAGATTCCGGCCTATGCACCCCTAATTGACGCCGCCATCGCTTGGGCAAAAGGCCAAAGCGATAGCCCAGAGCAGCAGGTCAAAGATACCTGCGATATGTTAGCGGTGAATATCGGTAAGGAAATTCTGAATATCGTGCCCGGCCGTATTTCAACCGAAGTCGATGCCCGCCTCTCTTATGACACCGAGGCCAGCATCGCCAAGGCGCGTCAACTGATCGGCATGTACCATGATGCCGGTATCACCAACGAGCGCATTCTGATTAAGCTCGCCGCCACGTGGGAAGGTATCCGTGCCGCCGAAGTGTTGGAAAAAGAGGGCATCAACTGCAATCTGACGCTGTTGTTCTCCTTTGCACAGGCGCGCGCTTGCGCTGAAGCCGGCGTCTATCTGATATCGCCCTTTGTCGGCCGCATTATGGATTGGTACAAGGCTAAAGAAGGACGTGACTTCGGCCCGTCAGAAGACCCGGGTGTGGTGTCTGTCAGTGCAATCTACGACTACTACAAGTCGCACGGCTATAAAACAGTCGTGATGGGTGCCAGCTTCCGCAATACCGGCGAAATTTTGGAACTGGCTGGGTGCGACCGCCTCACCATTAGCCCGCAATTGCTCCAGGTCCTGAAAGAGACCGATGGCGTAGTGGAACGCAAGCTGGTGCCGACTGCCGATGTGCAAGCAGCGCCTGCGGCCATGACCCACGCCGAATTCCTTTGGCAGCATAATGGCGATGCCATGGCGACGGAAAAACTCGCCGAAGGCATTCGCAACTTTGCGCTTGACCAAGGCAAGCTCGAAGTGATGATTGCCGCAAAGTTATAACCGAGAGCTGGGGTCCGTTCAATAATGGCCCCTCCAATCAAACTGACCCCAGCTCATATGGCCGGGGTCGAAGTCGAGTAACAGCCGGAGAATTATATGGTCTATGCACGCACCGCCTTTTTTCAGGGCACGCTAACTGCGCCTGAGCGACAGGAATTTCAAGACTATATGAGAGCGGAAGTCGTTCCCATTTTGCAAACATTCCCGGGCATGCAAACACTGCAGTTGAACTTCCCAGAGGTTATCGATCCGGCTGGGCCACAAGACTTGCTCTTGATGATGCAGCATACCTATGCAGATCAAGCGGCGATGGACGCGGCATTGGCTTCAGAGCGCCGCACCCTGAGCATGCATGCGACCAATAAGATTCTCGACAAGCTTGCCATTCTCGTTTATCACGTCAACTTTCAGCGTGAGGCATTAGAGCCAAGCTTGGCCAAATAGACCCATCTAACGCTCTATCCCTCGAATTTATACCGTTTTTTTAAGATTCATTCCCACTCCATCTCGATAAACACCTGCTGGGCATTGCGCCCGGCAATAGCGTCGAAGTTTTGCAAATAGGCAAACTCGGACTGATCCAGGCTGCCAATCTCAGTCATATCACGTCCTTGATCAATAAAATCCCCGATCGCTGCACGTAAAAAAGCCAAGTAATCATAGGTATCGATTGTCGCCTCGGCCAAGGTGGTCGGCTTGCCGTGCCCAGGCACCAGGTAGGCCGGCTTATAGGCTGCCATGGTTTGAAAGACGTTGATCCAGCTTTTGCTGTTGGACTGGGTGCCAACCCCCAGCATGCGTTCAACATAAACGATGTCGCCGCTGAACATAACGCCTTTCTGTGGCAGCCAAACAAAGCTGTCCCCAGGGGTGTGGGCCGGGCCGGCATGATGTATTTGCATGACCACGCCACCGAGCTCTAACTCGAAGTAGTCTTTAAAGGTCGTATCGGCCGTTAGCGGCATCGTCTGTGCCATGAACTCTGCGTCAAACAGGTTGCCGAGCGAGATAAGCTGATCCTGTACGCGTTTGTTTTGGTCCAGTACGGCTTGTTCACTGGCGATAATTTGCGCGCCCTGCTGCTTAAAGTAGTCATTACCCAACCAGCGATGATCCTGCCCACCGGTATTAATAACCGCAACAACGGCTTGGTCGGTAATGTCTTTGATCAGCAGATCGATCTCTTGAGCACCCTGGTAGGTCCCGCCTGAGTCAATCAGAACAACCCCCTCAGACGTCACAATGAGCCCAAAGGTTGCGTTGTTGCCCCTATTGGCCAGCGTGCGGTTACCGAGCTCACCGACTATGGCATAGACCCCGTCGACTACCCTGTGGCGCTCTAGCGGGGTATCGGCCCGGGCTGGGCTAATGATGAGTACGACGAACAGCAGGCTAGAAAAGTGTTTGGTTAACGTCATAGAAAAAACCTCATATCAACATGCCAATATGTGCGCCAACCGATTGAGGTTAGACATCACGTACAACGGTACTGCCCAGCCCCGCCCGTCGACGCGGTTAGGTTATGACCGCGGCGTGAGGGCACTCTAGGCTAAAACGTCGTTGAGCTCATTGAGACTTGCGACAATCGCCGTTGGCTCAATGCCCCAAGGGTCAAATACCGCATCCTGCGAGCGTTGCACCCAAGCCGATTGCAGCCCGGCTGAGATCGCGCCAATAACATCGAAGGGATTGCTTGATATTAACCACGCCGCGCTGCCTAGGGCACCGGATTGGCGTAAAAAATAACTGTAGACCCCTGGGTTGGGTTTAAAGGACCTAATGTCCTCTACACTGACGACGCCCTCAAAGTACGTCCTAATGCCCGCGTTCACCAGCAGCTCTTCAACCGCGTCGGCACTGCCGTTGGAAAAGGCGAACAAGCGGAAACCCGCTGCCTTCAATTGACTGAGGGACTCGACAACATCCGCAAAGGCTGGCAGGGTGCGATAGTTTTTTAGCAGCTCGGTTTTCTGTGCTTGGGTGAGCGACACTTTGAGGTAGCTACAGGTAAAATCTAGCGCATTGCTGGTGCAGACAGAAAATGGTGCGTAGTTCTGCATTAAGCCTCTGCGAAATGAATACTCCAGCTGCTTCTCTCGCCAAGTGCGCGAAAACTCAGACGCCTGTGTGCCGATCATTTTCTCTAGGGACGACAC
>JBLHFL010000193.1:0-4405 GCA_047618105.1 Granulosicoccus sp. | reverse complement strand
CAAGAACTTATCGACCACATTCATCACCACATCACGCGACAAGGCAGTAAACTGGACGGTACCGTCCAGTCGATTGCGAAACTCTGGCGTGAAGGTCTTTTTAATCATCTCCATGCCATCGGTCGAGTTGTCCTGAGTGGTAAAACCAACCGAACGTCGACTCATCTCTTGGGCGCCGGCATTACTGGTCATAATCATGATGACATTTCTGAAATCCGTCTTACGGCCGTTGTTATCGGTTAATGTGCCATGGTCCATGACCTGCAACAGCAGGTTGAAGACATCTGGATGGGCCTTCTCAATTTCATCAAGCAGCAGCACGCTGTGCGGATGCCGGTTGATGCCATCGGTTAGCAGCCCGCCCTGATCGAAGCCGACATAGCCCGGTGGCGCACCGATCAGCCTGGACGCGGTATGGCGTTCCATGTATTCGGACATGTCGAAACGCAGCAACTCCACACCAAGGGACTCGGCAAGCTGCTTGGTGACTTCAGTCTTACCCACACCGGTGGGACCGGTAAAGAGGAAGGAGCCGATCGGCTTATCGGCCGATTTCAGACCCGCTCGCGCCAACTTGATAGCCGAGGAGATGTTCTCAATCGCCTCATCCTGGCCAAATACGGTCATCTTCAGATTGCGTTCCAGATTAGCCAACAGCGACTTATCGTCCTTGTTGACCGATCGCGCGGGTATGCGCGCGATCAACGCGACGACGCGTTCAACATCGGTCACACCGATCGACTTCTTGCGCTTACTTTCGGACTTGAGTCGCTCGGCAGCGCCAGCTTCGTCAATAACATCAATGGCCTTATCGGGTAAATGGCGATCAGTGATGTACCGGTCGGATAACTCGGCCGCTGCACGCAGAGCCTTATCGGTATATCGTAGGTGGTGATGGTCTTCAAAACGCGATTTCAGACCCTTCAGGATACGATAGGTCTCTTCGACCGATGGTTCATTAACATCGATTTTTTGGAAACGACGGGTTAAGGCCGAGTCCTTCTCAAAGATTCCGCGAAATTCTTGATAGGTGGTTGAACCAATACAGCGCAGTTCACCGGAACTCAACATCGGCTTGAGCAGGTTCGATGCGTCCATAACGCCACCGGAGGCCGCACCGGCACCGATAATGGTATGAATTTCATCGATAAACAGAATCGACTTATCACGCTTCTTTAACTCGGCGAGCAAACCTTTAAGGCGCTTCTCAAAATCACCTCGGTATTTGGTACCCGCCAGCAGCGCGCCGAGATCGAGTGAATAGACCTGGGCACCGAGCATAATATCGGGCACTTCGCCGTCTTCTATTCGCTTGGCGAGGCCCTCGGCAATTGCCGTCTTACCCACGCCGGTCTCACCAACCAGCAAAGGGTTGTTCTTACGCCGACGAGACAGTATCTGCACCACCCGATCAACTTCGTAGTCACGCCCAACCAAAGGATCGATACGACCCTTCTTGGCCGCCTCATTCAAGTTGGTGGCAAAGCTGTCCAATGGGTTACCGCCATTAGCTTCACCGCCGGCCTCTTCTTGCCCACCATCCTGTTGAAAGTCCTGCTGCTCCGGATCGTCAGACTGGACCTTCGAGATACCATGAGCGATAAAATTGACCACATCGATGCGCGAGATACTCTGCTGCTTCAGGAAGTAGACGGCCTGACTCTCTTGCTCAGAGAAGATGGCAACCAGCACATTGGCACCGGTCACTTCTTTCTTGCCCGACGACTGGACGTGGAACACCGCCCGCTGCAGCACCCGTTGAAAACCGAGTGTCGGTTGTGTTTCACGGTCTTCATCACCTACCGAGATCAGTGGTGTGGTGGAATCGATAAATTCGATCAAATCCCGGCGCAACTGGGGAATATCGGCCGCACAGGCATTTAACACATCGGCAGCAGCGTGATTGTCCAACAATGCCAGTAGCAGGTGCTCAACGGTCATAAACTCATGACGCTTGGCCCTAGCCTCCTTAAATGCACTGTTTAGGGTTAATTCTAAATCTTTACTTAACATATGATTCACCCTTCCTCGACGAAATCAATCGTCTAACTCTTCAACTTCACACATCAGTGGGTGTTGATTCTCACGCGAATAATCGTTAACTAGCGCAGCTTTTGTCTCAGCGATATCTTTAGTATAGACGCCGCATACGCCTTTACCTTGAGTATGCACGGCCAGCATCACTTGGGTAGCCTTTTCTCGATTCAATGCGAAAAACTGCTCCAAAATGTGCACTACGAATTCCATTGGTGTGAAGTCATCGTTCATTAGGACAACACGGAACAAAGATGGCTTTTTTAATTCAGGATCCACCGGTTGCACGGCAATATCACCGGTACCGTCGGGCGACGTTTGACCGTCGTCCGATAATCTTGTACCCAGAATTACACCACGGGACGTTGGCCTAGACATTGTTTTGATAGTAGGACGAAATGGCATTATCAGTAACTCTATTAATGAATACGAACGTTAGAGAATATGGATCAAATAGTTTAGAACCATTCCTCAATTCTAACGCCTGATCGATCATAACTTGATTAAATGGGGGTTGACTTGAAAGTTTCAACGGTATTCCATAGTAGCACGTCGCGATTGTTAGGAATTGAACATAAATATCCCTTGATGTCGGTCGCGCGCAGTTGTTGACAGTTCGGTTCGAGCAGTACGGCAGATCAGCGGTATATCTTAGTATAGTTAGGTCGTAAAGGGGTCAGTTATGCCTGTAGGGAAAGTAAAATGGTTTAATAATGCCAAAGGGTTTGGCTTCATCGTTTGTGATGACCATAAGGAAGACTTATTTGCACATTTCTCTTCTATCGAAATGGAAGGTTACAAAACGCTAAAAGCTGGGCAAGAAGTAGAGTTCGAAACGGTCAAGTCTGAGCATGGTATTCATGCCGTCAACATCCAGGTTGCCAAATCGGAAGCGACTGCCGGCGCAACCATTACACCGAAGACCACGACAAAAGAACCAAGTTAGGTTCTGAGTAAGACGAAAAAGCCCGGTTTAACCGGGCTTTTCTGGTTCTGAGGTGGCCTAACACCCCGCAAAATGGCTTGGCCTAGCGAATGGCGTCCAGTATGGCGTTAAAGGTTGCGCTCGGTCGCATTGCCGCAACAATCTTGGCCTTGTTTGGTCGATAGTACCCTCCGACATCGATGGCCTGACCTTGAACAGCGTTCAATTCCGCAACAATAACCGCTTCCTGACTGACTAAGGCCGTGGCTGCCGCGCCAAAGGCGGACTTTAATTCCGCATCGCCGTCCTGAGCGGCCAAGGCTTGCGCCCAATACATCGCCAAATAGAAGTGACTGCCGCGGTTATCGAGCTCGCCGGTTTTGCGCAATGGGCTCTTATTTTGGTCTAGAAACCGAGCCGTCGCGGTATCGAGCGTATCGGCCAATATCTGCGCCTTGGGATTATTAAAGGTCAGCGCCAAGTGCTCCAACGAGACAGCCAGTGCCAAAAACTCGCCCAACGAGTCCCAACGCAGATGGTTCTCATTATTAAATTGCTCGACATGCTTGGGGGCCGACCCACCTGCCCCAGTTTCGAACAGGCCACCGCCGTTCATCAATGGCACGATAGACAGCATTTTCGCCGAGGTGCCCAATTCCAGAATGGGGAACAGATCGGTTAGATAGTCGCGCAACACATTACCGGTCACTGAGATGGTGTCATCACCCTCTTTCAGGCGCGCCAAAGTGTAAGTGGTGGCTGCAAAAGGTGACATGATCTGAATATCCAGGCCTTGGGTATCGTGATCTTGCAGATAGTGCTGAACCTTTTTAATTAATTCACGATCATGAGCACGCTGCTCGTCGAGCCAGAATATTGTCGGCCAGCCGGTTGCGCGCGCACGCACGACAGCCAATTTGACCCAATCCTGAATCGGCGCGTCCTTAACCTGGCACATGCGGAATATATCGCCGCTGGCCACGACCTGCGACAACAACAACTGACCGTCTTGATCAACGACCTTGACGGTACCGGAGGCGGCCAAGATAAAGGTTTTATCATGTGAGCCATACTCTTCGGCCTTTTGCGCCATCAGACCGACATTGGGCACGGTGCCCATGGTGGTTGGATCGAAGGCGCCATGCACGCGGCAAAAGTCGATGGTGGCTTGATATACTCCGGCGTAGCTGCGATCCGGCACGACGGCCTTGGTATCCTTGGGCTGACCGTCTGGCGCCCACATTCTACCAGAGGTGCGGATCATCGCCGGCATGGAGGCGTCGATAATGATGTCGCTTGGGACATGCAGGTTGGTGATGCCCTTATCGGAATTCACCATGGCCATCTCGGGCGCGTGGCGATAAACCTCGGCTATCTCGGCCTCGATCTCTGCCTGACGGGCAACGGGCAGCAGATGCAGCTTGCTATAGAGATCGCCCAAGCCAT
>JBLHFL010000192.1:0-4411 GCA_047618105.1 Granulosicoccus sp. | reverse complement strand
CAACCGCTGGGGGTCATTGCCACGTAAACGCCCAGGCGGGCATCAGCGCAGAGGCGCAGATGCCGACCACCTGTTCCGATGCAGACATGGATCCGGCGCAGTCCGATTGCGCTCAACATCTGTGTTCCGGTGCGGTTGTGGTACTGAGCAACGCCTCAGTCCAGCCAATCCAGCCGATGTCTACGCCCCTAAGGGCCTCGATCGACATCACGCCTCCGCTCTGCTTTACTCAAATAATCTACCGGCCGCCGCGCGCCTAATTTTTGTGTCACCCAAAAACAGACCCACCCCACTGTGGCCAAAACAGTTGGGTATCACGGCCACGCCCTGCGCGCTCGCCGCCAAGAATTTTAGGAGAACCCATGAAAACTCTATTAAGAAGTACTGCCGTTATTTTAGTTATGATATTTTCGTTCGCATTTGCCGAAACGATTACCGTTTATAAATCACCGACCTGCGGTTGCTGTCAAGAATGGGTTGGGTTGATGGAATCGGCCGGTCACAGCGTTACGGTTGAACATCCCGTCGATCTGGACAAAACCAAACAACAGTTGGGCGTGCCGAAAGCGTTGGGGTCTTGCCACACGGCGGTGATTAATGGCTACCTGTTCGAAGGCCATATTCCAGAAGTCGATATAGTAGCCTTTCTAGCCAATCCGCCGGTGGGGGCCAAGGGCTTAGCGGTACCCGGTATGCCGGCCCGTTCGCCGGGCATGGCCGCGCAAGGCCAAGCCTACCAAGGCTTTAAGGTCATCGGTTTTGATGACCAGGGCAACTATTCGCTGGCGCGCCAATACTGATGTTTGGGCCCAAGAGGTTCGTGCAGGCCTGCACCATTGTTTTGGCTCTGGCCGGCATCGAGCCAGTCTTGGCCGCGGCGGGCGATGAAAGCCCGGAGGATGATCCGGCAGCGGCCCTGGCCGCCGGGCAAGAGCTGTATCTCAGCGCCGGTGGTTACGGTTGCCTGGTCTGCCACGGCCAGGTGGCACATGGCGCTGGTCAGGTGGGCGGGATGATCCGCGGCGCGACCCTAGCTCAATTCCAGACCAGCTTGGAGCAGGTGCCGGTTATGGCGTTGTTGGCACCCTCGCTGTCGATGACCGATCGCCTGAACATCGTTGAGTATCTGAACTACCTCGGTGACCTGCCGCTGGTCTCACTCACCTACAGAGACGGCCACTGGCAGGGGCAAACCCAGGTCCTACAAGTCGGGCAGTGGGCGCAACTGGTGCTCTACAACGACAGCTTTGAGACTCAGTCGCTCGATCTGGCCGCGCTCGGACTAGCCACCCTGGCGGTGCCGCCACTGGCTACCTTAGATAGACTCTGGCGACCGACATCGGCCAGCTTTGCTCTGGCCGGTGTGGCGCCGATTCAGGCAATGTCCCCTTGACCTTAGACAGCCTCTAAGCCTTATTCTAGTCCAAGCTTAAGTTGGCAGTGCCCAGTCACTGCCCAAGCTAAAAGGAGGCACATATGACAACAATACCTAACGTTTCATCGGCCAATGAACCCGGTGCACCCACCCCAGGCACCCATTGGGTGGTTCCCGTGACCGGTTTAACCTGCGCCAGCTGCGTTACGCGCTTGGAAAAAGCCCTTAGTAAGCGCCCCGGCGTGACCTCGGCCAGCGTCAATCTGGCGCTAGAAACCCTCGACGTGGCCTTAGCCGCCGATCAACCGGCCACGGTGCTGCCCGACTGGGTGGCCGCGAGTGGTTTTGGTTTGCAGGAAAATGAACGCAACCTGACGGTCGAAAACGTCACCTGCGCTAGCTGTATCAATCGCATTGAAAAAGCGTTGCTGAAGATGGATGGCGTATTCTCCGCCACGGTCAATCTGGCCAACTCGCAATTGCAGGTGCGCTGGTATACCGGCTTGGTTAGCCTGGCCGATATCAAAAACCGTTTAAAACAACTCAATTACCCGGCCCTGCCCGAAGCGGAGTCGGCGCAAACGCCAGCCGCGCGGACCGGTCATTCGCTGCGGCCGACCTTGATCGCCGCCGCCCTGTCCTTACCGATGGTGGTCACCATGGTGGCCAGTCTGCTCGGTGCCAATTGGATGTTACCGGGTTGGGTGCAATTTGCCCTGACCACACCGGTGCAGTTCTGGCTCGGTTGGCGTTTCTACGTCGGCGCTTACCATGCCGTGAAAAACGGTTCGGCCAATATGGATGTGCTGGTGGTGATGGGCACCTCGGCCGCCTATTTCTACAGCCTCTATCTGTGGTTGGCACTGGGTAGCGGCCATCTCTATTTTGAAGCGTCGGCTGTGGTGATCAGTCTGATCTTGCTCGGTAAATGGATGGAAGAACGCGCCAAGCGTTTTGCCGGTGATGCCATCCGCAAACTGATGCAATTGCAGCCGCCCAATGCGCAACGCTGGCAGGGTAAGGAACTGCATACTACGCCGGTCACCGAGTTGGTCATCGGCGATGAAATTCAAATTCACCCGGGTGACACCATTGCCGCCGATGGCCTGATCCTGGACGGCACTACCAGTGTTGATGAAGCCATGCTCACCGGGGAGAGCCTGCCGGTGAGTAAAGCGCCGGGCGCCGTCGTGATGGCCGGCACTCACAATGGTAATGGCAGCGTGCGGGTGCGCGTGCACAGCTCGCCCGACCAGTTCCGGCTCAAGCAGATCGTACAGTTGGTTAACGACGCCCAGATGAAGAAGCCTGAGATCCAGAAGCTGGTCGATCAGATCGCCGCGGTCTTTGTCCCGGTGGTGATCCTGATTGCCATGCTCACCCTAGGTCTGCAATGGTGGCTGGTATCCTTTGACAGCGCCCTGATGGCGGCTGTCTCGGTATTGGTCATCGCCTGTCCCTGCGCCCTGGGCTTGGCCACCCCGACTGCCATTATGGCGGCCAGCGGCGTCGGCGCCCGGCGCGGTGTGTTGATTCGGGATATCGATCAGCTCCAGGTGCTCGCCGAGACCGATACCATCGTGTTCGATAAGACTGGCACCCTGACCGTCGGCCGGCCCACGGTGGCGTTGTTCAGTCAGTGGTCTGCCGAGGGCGCGTCTGGCGCAACCGAGCACGATGCCGATCTGCTCGGTCTGATCAAGGCCGTGCAGCAGAAGAGTCAACATCCACTGGCCGCAGCCATGGTGACCTATCTGGCCGATGCCCAGAGTCCGGAGCAGAGCTTCGACTTTACCAATGTCTCCGGTCAGGGTGTTGTCGCTCGTACCGAGCAGGATCAGTTGCTGATCGGTAATGAGCGGCTCTTGACCAGCCACGACCTGGCGATCGACCCGGCCTTTATGGCCGGCGCAGCCGACCACCACAGTCGGGTCTGGGTCGCCTTGAATGGCCAGATTCGCGCCCGGTTTGATATCAGCGATCCGCTGCGTGACGATGCCCAGGCGACCATTGCCGCTCTGCATCGCGCCGGCATCCAGACCTGGATGTTGTCGGGCGACCATGCGTCTGCGGCCAACGCCGTGGCCGAGCAATTGTCGATCGATAATGTGCTCGCCAATCTGTTACCGGAACATAAGTCCCAGGCCATCGAACAACTGAAAAACAAACGCCGCAAGGTGGTGATGATTGGTGATGGCATCAACGACGCGCCCGCCTTGGCCGCGGCCGATGCCAGCATCGCGCTGGGCAGCGGTACCGATGTTGCCATGGACGCCGCCGGCCTGACGCTGATGCGTCCGGAATTGGCGTTGGTGCTGGAAGCCATCCAGATTGCCAAAAAAACCCGACTCAAGATTCAGCAGAATCTGTTCTGGGCCTTTATCTATAACTGCATTGGCATTCCATTGGCCGCCTTTGGATTACTCAGCCCGGTGATTGCCGGCGCCGCTATGGCCTTTTCCAGCGTCAGCGTGGTCAGCAGCTCGATTTTATTGCTAACCTGGAATCCGAAAAGCCCGCTTGCAGGCAAGCAAACGGGACCAAATAAATCAGCCGAGCCTGATAAACAGGCCAAAGCTCATCAACAAACCGAACCAACGAGGACACCCCTATGATCGAACTTACCGTCAGCGGCGCCACCTGTCAGGGTTGCGTGAAGTCTATTGAAAAGGCCGTCAGCCTGGTTGACGGCGTGACCTCAGTGCACTTTGATCTGGACAGTGGCATTGCCCAGATCGATGGCAATGACAATATCGAGCAACTAACGGACGCGATTGAAGCGGCCGGCTTTGAGGTACCCTGAGTAATGAGAGCCATTAACCTAGTGCGCCGTTTTGAGCCGCAAAACCGGCTTGTCCTACTGTCAGGCCTGGCCATAGTGGTTTTGGCCGGTTGCAGTCCAAGCCCGGAGGTCGCGACCACGGCCGCCAATGTCTCGCTCCAGGCCGATGGCCAAACGGGGCGTTGGTATAGCACGGCACAGGCCGAGGAAGGCCAACAGCTTTACGGCCAATATTGTGCAGCCTGCCATGGCCC
>JBLHFL010000191.1:0-4445 GCA_047618105.1 Granulosicoccus sp. | reverse complement strand
TGATGGGTGGCGCCGCCGGTGTCGCATTAGCGCCATCGGTACTTGCGAGCGATAACCTGCCACCCAATGTGCCCAGCTGGACACGTTCGCTCGGTACTGGGGTGGTCACCCATCCTTATGGCATGCCTTCCAAATACGAAGCCGATGTGGTACGCCGCACCGTGCCTTGGTTGACCGCCGACCCGATCTCATCGATCAGCTTTTCGCCGATACACAAGCTCAAGGGCATCATCACGCCCAACGGCCTGGTATTCGAGCGCTACCATGCGGGCGTGCCGACCATTAATGTCGAGGAACATCGCCTGATTATTCACGGCCTGGTTGATCGACCGCTGATCCTGACCATGGATGATCTACGTCGCTTCCCGAGTGTCTCGGAAATCAAGTTTCTCGAATGCCCCGCCAATGGCGGCATGGAATGGCGCGGTCCGCAGATGGAAGGTCTGCAATTTACCCACGGCATGCTGTCCTGTTGTGAGTGGACCGGGGTTCGCTTGTCCACCCTATTGGCCGAGGTCGGCGTGCAGCCAGAAGGCAAATGGATTCTGGCCGAAGGTGCCGATGGCGCCGCCATGTCGCGCAGCATTCCATTAGAAAAGGCGATGGATGACACCATCATCGTCTACGCTCAGAACGGCGAACCGTTGCGGCCGGAGCAAGGTTATCCAATACGCATGCTCAACCCAGGTTGGGAAGGCAACACCAGCATCAAGTGGCTGCGCCGCTTAGAGATTGGTGACAAGCCTTGGTACCAGCGTGAAGAGACGTCCAAATACACCGACCTAATGCCCGATGGCCGCGCGCGCGAATTCACCTGGGTGCAGGAATGCAACTCAGTTATCACCTCACCCTGCCCGGAAAACCCCTTTAAGGGCAAAGGCTGGTATGAAATTGAAGGACTCGCCTGGACCGGCAAAGGCAAGGTCAAGGCGGTCGATATCTCCTTTGATGGCGGCGTTACGTGGCGGCCTACCCAGCTTAAGGGTCTGGTCCTATCGAAAGCACTGACGCGTTTTTCAATTATGCATAACTGGCAAGGCGAACCGCTGCTATTACAGAGTCGCGCCATCGATGAAACCGGCTATGTTCAGCCGACCTTGAGTCAGTTGCGTCAATCGCGCGGGGTGAACTCTATTTATCATAAAAATTCTATCCATACTTGGCAGGTTACTGAAAGCGGGAGTGTCTTCAATGTCCAACTTTCTTAAGGGTCACCACCTAGCATTGTTTATTACCCCCATCCTATTGGCATCGTCGCTCGTCAACGCCGACACCCTAAACCTCGGCCGCACCCCGACTCCGGCCGAAGTGGCCGGTTGGGATATAGACGTGCGACCAGACGGTTTGGGTTTACCCGTCGGCCAAGGGTCGGTCAGCGATGGTGAGTATCTCTACGATGAAAAATGTTCCTCGTGTCACGGCATCTTTGGCGAAGGCGAAAAACGCTGGCCGAAACTCGCCGGCGGCAACGGTACGCTGGCGGATGATCGACCGGATAAGACGGTCGGCAGCTATTGGCCCTATGCCTCAACACTCTGGGATTATATTCATCGCGCCATGCCCTTCCCGGCACCGCAGTCTTTAGAGACCGATGAGGTCTATGCCATCACTGCTTACGTGCTGTATTTAAACGAAATAGTTGAAGAAGAGTTCGTTCTTAACGAGAAAAATTTGGCGGCTATCGTGATGCCCAATGCCGGCAATTTTTATCGCGACGATCGCCCCGATGCCGCCAACCCGCGCTGCATGGCCGACTGTAAGGACCCGACCAGCATCCAAGTCGTTGCCTCGCTCACCGGCATCACACCGACCGATCACTTCAAGGAAGACGGTAACGATGGCGTCGCCTATGAAGAGCCCGCGATCGAAGAGGTCGAAACTTCGACTCTGACGGCGGCCGCTCAAGCAGGCCAGGCTACTTACCAACAGGCCTGCCAAGTGTGTCATTCGTCCGGTATGGCCGGCGCACCCATTCTCGGCGACAGTGCAGACTGGCAGGTGCGACTTGGTAGCGGTATGGAGACGGTCTATGACCATGCCATCAACGGCTTTCAAGGTGCCAAGGGGATGATGCCGGCCAAAGGTGGGCAGACTCAGCTGAGCGATGAACAGGTGCGTAATGCGGTAGATTTCATGGTGGAAAGCAGCCGATAACCTGCGGCGGCTTTCTTATAACAACAACAAGAAAAGGTGGAGAGAATGAAAGTAAGACACTTAGCAATCCCGCTCCTGGCTTTCTTAATGTCGGCGCCCACCTGGGCCGGTACGGTGGAAGTGGAAAAGGGTAAAGACATCGTCTATACCCGCACCAAGGGCAACTGTATATCTTGTCATATGATGCCGGGTGGTAATTTACCGGGTAACTATGGACCGCCGCTGGTGCAAATGCAGGCACGGTTTCCGAAGCAAGAGGATTTGTTCAATCAAATCTACGACGCACGCGTTAAAAACCCACTCACTATAATGCCGCCCTTCGGTGCTCATCGCATGTTAAGCGAAGATGAAATCAATTGGCTGGTTGAATACTTGTATACGTTGTAAGAGGAAAAAACATGAATCAATCTCGTCGACAATTTATGACACGTGTGGGCAAATCGGTCGCCTTTTTGGTGGCTGTGGTCAACTTACCGCGTGTCGTTTGGGCCAACTGGAGCGCCAGTGCTTTTGGCGCTACCGATCTGGACACCGCCATCGTCGAACGCTATGGCAATTTGGCCATCGCTGACAGTGATGCCATTCAACTTAAAGCACCATCGATCGCCGAAAACGGCGCGGTAGTGCCTATTTCGATTGCAACCACCCTGGCAGCCAAGAGCATCAGTGTTTTTGTCGAAAAGAACCCATCACCGCTGAGCTGCTCTTTTAATATTCAGCCCAGAATGAACACTGATGTTTCAGTGCGGATCCGCATGGGCGCGACGTCTAACCTTATCGTACTGGTTGAAGCAGACGGCAAATTGTATCGCACCAGCCAAGAAGTCAAAGTCACCATTGGCGGCTGCGGCGGTTAACACAAATCAGGGGAACTCGTATGAAAGTAAAAGCAAGTGCACGTAACGGCTCGGTTGTAGTAAAGACTCTTCTGGCACACCCAATGGAGACCGGTCGACGCAAAGATGGCGACGGCAAACTTATTCCGGGCCACTACATCACCGAAGTAGAAGCCAACCACAACGGTGAGCGCGTTTTTCACTGTGAGTTGGGACCGTCCGTATCGAAGGATCCCTACCTAGCCTTTTCGTTTCAAGGCGGCAACAGCGGCGAGACTTTTACTATGTCTTGGGTCGATAACAAGGGCGAAAACGAATCTACCGAGGTCGAAATTCGTTAAACCCATTGAATGGAGAGCGGTTATGTTTACAACAAGAATTCAACTGACCCTCAGCTTGACTGTCGCCACGTTAGTGGCCTCCGCTTGTATGCCGATGAGTAAAAAAGCCGGCATGGATTACCCCGCGTTAGTTCAAGATGATGTCACCACCTTTCAGGCGTTTTTTGAAAAACGTTTCCCGGACACCGAAAAAGCTGACTACATCAATGGCGTGTATTCCATCGATGCCGATGCTCGCTCGCAGTGGGAGTCATTAGAAGAATTTCCACCCTATGAGCTGAGTGTTGACCAAGGCAAGGCCCTCTATGAGACGCCCTTTGCCAATGGCAGTTCTTACGCTACCTGTTTTGGTGACGGCGCGGTTCGCAGCCAATATCCTTACTACGACGAAGACCGCGCGATGGTCATCACGCTCGAATTGGCGATCAACGAATGTCGCACAGCCAATGGTGAAAAAGTACTCAAGTACAAGAAGGGTGATTTAGCTAAGGTCTCTGCTTATATGTCTTTTGTCAGCCGTGGTCAGGCGATCAATGTCGATGTTGCCAGCGAAGGGGCCTACAACGCCTATATGGACGGCAAGGAATTTTTCTATTCCAAGCGCGGCCAGTTCAATATTTCCTGTGCCGATTGTCATATGCGCGCCACCGGCTTCTATCTGCGTGCCGATGTACCGTCTCCAGGACTGGGGCAAACGTCCCATTTCCCAACCTTCCGCACCAAGTGGGATGCCCTGGGTACGCTGCATCGTCGCTATGGCGGCTGTAATGAAAACATTCGCGCCAAAGCCTTTCCGGCACAATCACCTGAATATCGCAACTTGGAATATTTCCAAACGGTGATGTCCAATGGATTGGTCTTTAATGGCCCCGGTAGCCGAAAATGAGGAGCGCTAGCATGATAAATATAAAAACCCTGTTGTCGAGCCTAGTGCTCAGCCTGATGCTCGCTCTGAGTGGCTTGGCAAGTGCCGCAGAAGCGACCAATGCCACACAGATGATCGCTGAGGCTGAAGCCATGAATCAGGCTGCAGCCGACGTGGGCTTCGAATGGCGGGACACCCGAAGCTACATAGCCGATGCCGTAAAAGCACTCGCCGATGGCAAAGAAGATC
>JBLHFL010000190.1:0-4492 GCA_047618105.1 Granulosicoccus sp. | reverse complement strand
AATGCGCCACTGCACATAGGAGTCAACTTCCAAACTCTTCTGTTCGCTGGTGATAAAGCGCTCGGCCTGGCTGTCGAGCGTAATCAGCCGATTATCGAACTTCTTAATCTGGTGCACCATTGGAATTTTAAAATGCAGACCCGGCTCGATATCCCAAGCCGTGACTTCACCGAAATACAGCCGTATGGCTGTTTGACGCTCTTCGATGATAAACATACTGCTGCTGACTGCCAGTATCACTAAGCCGAGCACGACGACGAGTAGGCTACTTTTTGCATTCATCTGTTTAGCCCCTTATTGGTTGCTTCTGCGGCGATCGATTTCGCGCAGAATCTGGTCGGTTAGGTTGCTGACATCAGTCTGTGACATGCTGCTCACAGAACCGGCTTTCAGGTCTGTCGCTGCAGCGCTGCTGGTTTGACTCTTACGGAGCTGATCCAAGGGCAGATAGATCATGTTATTGCCACCCTCAACATCCAGCAGCACCTTAGAACTTTTACCATAGACCTCTTCAATGGTGTCGAGATACAAGCGCTCGCGGGTAATGGCGGGGGCCTTCTGATACTCATTGAGTAGGGCGGTGAAACGATCCGATTCACCGGTCGCGCGCGCGATAACCTCTTGACGATAAGCTTCCGCTTCGGCCAATTGACGTTGTGCAGCACCCTGGGCGACTGGCACAATCTGGTTGGCATAGGCTTGGGCTTCGTTGATCAGTCGCTGCTGATCTTCGCGAGCCTTAATTACGTCATCGAAGGCGTCCTGAACGGCAGTCGGCGGCGCAGCGTTGGTTATCTTCAGCTGGCCAACCTGCATACCGACCTCGTAGTTGTCCAGATACTGCTGTAAGCGATCCTTTACCAAGGCCTGAACCTGATCACGACCGGTGGTCAAGATCTGTTCTAAGCCGGCCGATCCGACCACATGGCGCAAGGCCGACTCGGCTGCATGGGCCATGGTTGACTCAGGGTCACGCACGTTGAGCACATAAAGCTTGGCATCGGCGGCACGGTATTCCACCGTCATCGATACGGTGACGATGTTTTCATCGGCCGTGAGCATCGAGGTCTTCAGGCTGTGTTCGCGCACCTGAGTAACATTGACGTTTTCGTTGTCGGCAATACGATCGATAAAGGGGATCATATAGTGCAAGCCGGGGTTTTCGACCCGATAAAACTCACCCAAACGCAACACCACCGCGCGTTCCGATTCATCGACCGTATAAAAGGCGTTAAAACCGGTGAACAGCACCGCGATAACGGCCACTATGGCCGCTATAGCGCCAAAGCTACCCCCTGGTGGAGTATTCGAACCGCCGTTGCCGCCTTTTTTATTGCCTCCGAGCCACTTGTTGAGTTTCTCGGTGATCTGCTTAATGAGGTCGTCAAGATCTGGAGGGCCATCGTTTTTATTTCGATTGCGATTACCCCAAGGGTCTTGGTCGTTCTTATTGCCACCTGGTGGTTCGTTCCACGCCATGGTCTACTCCGTCTCTATTGTAGTTTTTATAACTGAAAACTCAGCTATTGCTCGAAAAATTCCTTAACCCGCGCAACACCAAAACGTTCTTCGGTCAGGTTAAAACGTTTTAACAATTGTCTAAAGTCTTTCTTCTGCATGCGCACTTCCAACTCAACTCGTCCAACATCGTCATAGCTTTCAGACAAGATGGCGTTTTGCTCGAACAGCGCGGCACGTAAGCCAGACTCGCTGGCCTCTAACACAATAGTACTAGCTAGTATTTCATCGCCCAACAACTCGGTAATGGCCGCCAGCAATAGTGATGTGCCTTCACCACTTACGGCCGATAACCAGACTCGGACCGGTCGTCCCGCATCATCACGTTCGATAGCAGGTTGGAAATCATCGAGCAGGTCGATTTTATTGAACACTTCCAAACGCGGAATATCGATTGACCCAATTTCAGTCAATACGGCTTCAACCTGTGCCATATTATGGTGACGATTCTCATCAGCACAATCTACAACGTGTAATAACAGATCGGCACCGGCCGTTTCCTGCAGGGTCGCCTTGAAGGCTTCGACCAACTTATGAGGTAAGTGACGAATAAAGCCTACCGTGTCGGCCAGCACAATACCGCCCATATCAGGCACTTCCAGGCGGCGCAGGGTCGGATCCAACGTGGCAAAGAGCTGATCTGCGACGTAGACGGTCGCGTCTGTCAAATAATTGAAAAGAGTGGACTTGCCCGCATTGGTGTATCCCACCAGGGCGACCGTTGGGGTGTTGGAACGATTTCGTGCGCGACGAGACTGATTGCGCTGTTTCTCAACCTTGTCTAGGCGTTTATGAATCGTTGAAATACGGCTGCGCAACAGGCGTCGATCCGACTCCAGCTGGGTTTCACCCGGACCACGCAGACCAATACCGCCCTTTTCCCGATCCAAGTGGGTCCAACCGCGAATAAGACGCGTGCTCTGGTACTCCAGCTGCGCCAGTTCAACCTGTAGCTTACCCTCATGAGTTCGAGCACGCTGGGCAAATATATCGAGAATAAGTCCGGTCCGATCGAGCACCCGACATTCTATCGCGGCTTCGATATTACGTTCCTGTGAGGGTCGTAAGGCGTGGTTAAATAGAACCAGGTCGGCCTCGTGAGCAATCACGGCCTGCTGAATTTCTTCCAGCTTGCCTGCACCGATAAAAAATTTGGAATGAGGAACCGTCATGGTGCCGCGGATAAACAATGCGGCCTCGGCCCCGGCTGAGGTAACTAACTCGGAAAACTCCGCCGGATCTTCACGCTGATCCGACTCGGGAAAATCAACATGAACCAATATGGCTCGGTTTCCGCCCTCTACACGTTCAAAAAGCAATCAAAACTCCGATGCCCGGCACTGCCCGGCTAAGAGAAAAAGGTGAACCGTCCCGTTACTCGACAGTAATTACGTCATCGTCGTCTTGGGTGATCTTGACATTGCGGGCGGGGACGACCGTCGAAATGGCATGTTTGTAAACCATTTGGCTAACAGTGTTCTTCAGCAAAATAACAAACTGGTCGAAGCTTTCAATCTGGCCCTGCAATTTAATGCCGTTTACCAGAAAGATCGACACTGGAATGCGCTCTTTACGTAGCGCGTTTAAGAAAGGGTCTTGTAAAGACTGCCCTTTTGACATGTTCTGCTCCCTTTTTGTCAAGGATTGTAATAATAAGTCGGCTTGCAAGCTAGCGTGCCCGGGTGTCATTGAAGCAAAAAACTCCGTCACTCGGTGCCCCAAGAATGGGCCAACATGGGCCAAATTTAATGCGCCGAAGCGCGCTATTGACCCAAAATGGCGGCTGGCTCAACAGTTTTTAAAATCTAATTGTCAATTCTAGTTGATTTGCGACCCATTGTGGATGGCAAGGAGTCATTATTTACTTAATAACGGCGATATTAATAGTTCTATAACCCGCTCTTTTCGTCTTGGGTCGCTCTGAAGGCCAGCCCAACACAGCCAAAACAGTGCTTAAAGTTGCCGCAGAACCTGTTGGCAATAGTCAATACTGCTGATCTCACTGGTGTCGAGCGCCTGCAAATCGGGCCAACCGCGCAGCCAGGTCAGCTGACGTTTGGCCAGCTGGCGCGTGGCGATGATGCCGCGCTCAACCATTTCATCGTAACCAATCTGGCCATCGAGATAGTGCCACATCTGTCGGTATCCGACGCAGCGCATCGATGGCAGATCCAGGTGCAGGTCACCTCGGTTATAGAGTTTCCGGACTTCTTGCTCAAAACCCTGTTCGAGCATCCAGTGAAAGCGCTGGGCGATGCGCGCGTGCAGGACGGCCCGATCTTGCGGTATCACACCATATTGCAGCAATCTATAAGGGAATTGCTCGGCCGCGCCTGTGGCCAAATTGCCCCGTCCGTCGTGCGTTCCTTCGGCCCAAAAGGCTGAAATGGCTCGGCCACTGACACGGAACACCTCCAGCGCACGCTGCACTCGCTGCGGATTCGCCAGATCGATGCGGGCGTGAGCCACCGGGTCAACCTGAGCCAATTCCGTAACGAGCCCGACCAAGCCCTGGTCGGCCATCTGCTGTGCCAGTTCGCTGCGGATGCCCTGATCACCTTCCGGCAAGTCGGCCATCGGTTCGACCAATGATTTGAAATACAGCATGGTACCGCCCGTCAACAGAGGTACCTTACCGCGCTGGCTGATCTCGGCCATCTTATCGAGCGCGGCACGTCGAAACTGCACCACTGAGTAGCTTTCGGCCGGTTCGCAGATATCGATCAGATGATGCGGCGCGCGCGCCAAGGTCTGTGCATCGGGCTTGGCCGTGCCGATATCCATGTTGCGATAGATTTGTGCCGAGTCCACCGAGATAATTTCACAATGGCCCTGCTCTACCAAGGCGATCGCCAAATCGGTCTTACCGGCAGCGGTCGGTCCCATTAGAAATAGCGCCGGGGGTCTGGTGTCGATCATTTAGCGTCCCCGCAAAAACAGCTTATCCAACTCGGCCATCGACAATTGGGTCCAT
>JBLHFL010000189.1:0-4503 GCA_047618105.1 Granulosicoccus sp. | reverse complement strand
TCGATCCAATGTTGATACCGACATGATTATCCCGAAGCAGTTTCTTAAGTCGATCAAACGCAGTGGTTTCGGCCCCAATCTGTTTGATCAGTTGCGCTATTTGGATGAGGGGCAACCGGGCCAGGACAGCAGCCAGCGGCCGTTGAATCCCGATTTCCCCCTCAATCATGAGCGTTTTGCCGGGGCGTCTATCCTCTTGAGTCGCGCCAACTTCGGCTGCGGCTCAAGCCGCGAGCACGCGCCGTGGGCACTCGAGGATTATGGCTTTCGCGTAGTGATTGCCAGTAGCTTTGCCGATATCTTCTATAACAACTGTTTTAAAAATGGCGTCTTACCGATCGTCGTCGACGACGGCCAAATCGATCGCTGGTTTAAACGGCTCGATGCGGAAGTTGGCTTTACTCTGACTGTCGATCTGCCCAATCAGCAGGTGATCGATGCCGAGGGCAATAGCCTGGCTTTTGAGGTCAATGATTTCAGAAAGCATTGTCTGGTAAACGGACTCGACGATATAGGTCTGACGCTGTTGGAAGCCGACAAAATCAAACAATATGAGCTGACCCACGCGCAACAGCATCCTTGGGTCTTTGGCCAAATAAAATAAGGTACATTCCATGTCACGACAAATATTGATACTGCCCGGTGATGGCATCGGTCCGGAAATCATGGCCCAGGCCGAGCGAATTCTAGCGTCGGTTAACGACAGTTTTGCGCTGGATTTGGTCAGTGTGCACGCCTTGGTCGGAGGTTCAGCCATCGATGCGCATGGCGAACCTTTACCCGCGGCAACCTTGGCGCTCGCGCAAGAGAGCGATGCGGTGCTCTTGGGTGCCGTCGGCGGTCCCAAGTGGGACAAGGTCGATATGGCGCTGCGGCCAGAAAGAGGGCTGTTGGGTCTGCGAGCCGGTCTGAATCTGTTTGGCAACCTGCGCCCTGCCATTCTGTACCCGCAACTGGCCGATGCCAGCTCATTGAAGCCTGAGTTGGTGGCGGGTTTGGATCTGCTTATCGTCCGCGAGCTGACCGGTGGTATCTATTTTGGCCAGCCACGCGGTGTGCGCATCAATGCCCAGGGTGATCGAGAAGGCTTTAATACCTACATTTACAACGAAACCGAGATCCGGCGCATCGGCCGTCAGGCCTTTGTTGCGGCGCAAAAGCGCGGTAAGAAACTGTGTTCGGTCGATAAGGCCAATGTCCTCGAGGCAACGGTGCTCTGGCGCGATGTGATGATTGAATTGTCCGCCGAATATCCGGATGTTGAACTCAGCCATATGTATGTTGATAATGCCGCCATGCAACTGGTGCGCGCACCCAAGCAGTTTGATGTCATGGTTACCGGCAATATGTTTGGCGACATACTGTCCGATTGCGCCGCGATGTTAACCGGGTCCATCGGCATGTTGCCGTCCGCGTCGTTGGATGCCAATGGCAAGGGTATGTACGAGCCGATTCACGGCAGTGCGCCGGATATTGCCGGTCAGGGTATCGCCAATCCGTTAGCGACTATCTTATCGGTGGCGATGATGTTGCGTTACTCACTGAACGCTGAGGCCGCGGCTCTGGCGATCGAGGCGGCCGTGGGTCAGGTACTGGATCAGGGTTTGCGCACCGCGGATATTTACAGTGTCGGAACCGAACGGGTATCGACCTCCCAGATGGGCGATGCCGTACTGGCCGCATTACAGGCCTAATTTCAAGAATTAAAAGAATTTGCACGCAATACAGGGATTGGAGAATAGATTATGAAAGTAGGATTTGTAGGTTGGCGCGGTATGGTCGGTTCGGTGTTGATGCAGCGGATGCGAGAAGAGCGCGACTTTGACAGCATTGAAGCGGTGTTTTTCACCACCAGTCAGGCTGGACAAGCCGGTCCGGATGTCGGCCAAGGCTCTAGTCCATTGGCCGATGCTAACGATCTGTCGGCGCTGAGCGCCTGTGATGCGATCTTGAGTTGTCAGGGTGGCGACTATACTGAAGCGGTCTACGGCCCGCTGCGCCAAAGCGGTTGGCAGGGTTACTGGATCGATGCGGCCTCGACACTGCGTATGGCGGACGATGCGTTGATCGTCTTGGATCCAATCAACCGCAGCGCTATCGATCGTGGTATCGAGACCGGGGTGAAGACCTTTGTCGGCGGCAACTGCACGGTCAGCCTGATGTTGCTGGGCCTGCACGGTCTGTTCGCCGAGGATCTGATCGAGTGGGTCTCGCCCATGACCTATCAGGCCGCATCCGGCGCCGGTGCCAAAAATATGCGCGAATTGATGACGCAGATGAATGCGGTGGGCAAGGTCGCTCAACCGCTGCTCGATGATCCGGCCAGTGCCATTCTCGATCTGGACCGTCGGGTCGCCGACTTTATCCGCTCCGATGACTATCCTGCTGAACAGTTTGGTGTGCCATTGGCCGGCAGCCTGATTCCATGGATCGATAAGGCCATGGCCAGTGGTCAATCGAAGGAAGAATGGAAGGCTCAGGTTGAGGCGAACAAGATATTGGCAACGGGCGAGAGCATTATTCCGATCGACGGTCTGTGTGTCCGTATCGGTGCGATGCGCTGCCATGCCCAAGCGCTCACCATCAAGTTACGTCGCGATGTCGATCTGGCGACCATTGAGCAGCTTATTGGCAATGCCAATGATTGGGTCAGCTTTGTGCCCAATGACAAGGAATCCTCCGTGAATCAGATAACGCCTGCCGCGGTAACGGGTACCTTAGCCATCCCGGTTGGTCGTATTCGCAAGCTGGCGATGGGGCCTGAATATATTTCCGCCTTTACCGTCGGTGATCAACTGCTTTGGGGCGCAGCGGAGCCTCTGCGTCGCATGCTGGCAATTTTGAAAGGTGATCTGTAATCATGTGAATCACACGGGGTTATTGGCCCTTGCGCCAAAAACCCCTTGCGCGGCGATTTTTCGATGCGATTTAGATGCTTGTTAATCGAGGCGACCCATTGAGGTCGCCTTTTTTATGACAGATTAGCAATTAATCGTCACAAAAAGAGAACTGATTGGCAGCGCATGTTGCTAAAAATCCTTTTATAAATAATACTTATAAGCAATATTCAATGTGCTTTCTGCACCTTTGGCTACAATAATCGGTTATTAGATTTTCAAGTTCGAATTAGTGCTGCTTTAGCAAGGCGCTACCCCATTTAAGCAAGATTCCTCTTCAATAGGCTTCGAGATCGGTGTTTATTGTCAAAGTTGAAGAAAAGGGAAAAGGATTATCGTGAAAAAACAAACTTCTGCAGTGCTCGTGACGCTTCTATCCATTGTTGGCTCGGCCTTTGGTTTAGGCCTCGGTGACATTGAGGTAAAGTCAAATCTGAATGAACCCTTGGACGCTGAAATCCAATTGATTCAGCTGCAAGGCTTAACCGCGGGTGAAGTGCTGCCGACGCTCGCGGGTAATGACGATTTTCGCCGGGCCGGGGTGGAACGGAGTTTTTTCCTATCTAATATCCAATTCCGTGTTGCCGAAAACACCAACGGCGACGTTGTCGTGGCCCTCTCCACCCGTCAGTCCATTCGCGAACCCTTTCTGAATTTTCTGGTTGAGATAAACTGGCCCGGCGGGCGGTTACTGAAAGAATATACTATCCTGCTCGACCCGCCCGTTTTCGATACGGGTCTGGCCGTCGACGCGTTGGTGGTTGAACCATCCTCAAACGCGGCTACCGAGTTGCTGACTACGACGGTTATTCGCGACACGGTTAGCGAAAAGGCTCCTGCATCCTTAGCTGCAAGCCCGCGTGATGACAGCCTAGCGGAGGGTGAATACCGGGTTAAGCGCAACGACACCCTGTGGGAGATTGCCCTGCAGATACCCAGTGGAGAAGGTTACTCGCCGCAGCAGATAATGTTGGCAATACAGGATTTAAATCCCAAAGCCTTCTTAAAGAACAATATCAATAGGGTTAAGGCGGGCAGTGTATTAACCTTGCCGAGCAGTCAGCAAATTGCTACACGGACTCTGAATGAGGCCATTAACGAGGTGAAGGCGCAAAACAATGGCGCCGCACCGAAACTGCGTGCACCGGTCAACAACACCGAAGTACAGTTATCGGCGTCCGAAAATACCGCCTCGGCACTACCGGTCGG
Organism: Granulosicoccus sp.; assembly: GCA_047618105.1. GTDB lineage: Bacteria > Pseudomonadota > Gammaproteobacteria > Pseudomonadales > Natronospirillaceae > Reinekea. The sequence goes on along the minus strand of JBLHFL010000189.1, from coordinate 397 downwards.
CGGCGAAGATAATAATCCCGACGGCTATCTGGAATTAACCTCCGATAGTGAGTTTGAAACTACCACGGCGGCCGGTGACGTGACCGCCGAAGTGGATCGGTTGCAAAATCAGCTGTTTGTTGCCGAAGAGTTAAACGACCAGTTCGAACTCGAAAAAACAGAACTACAGTCTCGGGTTGCCGATTTACAGGATCAGATTGCGATCATGGAGCGCATGCTCGATCTTCAAAACGCAGGCTTAGCCGAAGTGCAGCAAAGCTTGGCTCAGACAGAGGCTGAGGCTGCTGAGGCTGCTCAGGTTGTCGTGCCAGATCCAACGCCTGATGCGGTTGCACCGGCAGTGCTTGCGGACAATACCGCCCTAACACTCGATAGCGTCATGGCTAAAACTAAAGCG
>JBLHFL010000188.1:0-4540 GCA_047618105.1 Granulosicoccus sp. | reverse complement strand
ACAGCGACGATCAGCTGCGGCTGGTCAAACGTATAATCAGCGAGCTGAATATCAGTGATGAACGGATTGTACCCAAGCAGGTGCAGTGGTTTATCAATGGCCAAAAAGACGAAGGTCGCCGTGCCGCTTATGTCATGTCGCACGGCGACTGGTATGAAGACACCCTAAAAGAAATTTACACCCGCTATGAGGCGATCTGCCAGCTCAGCGGTCTGGTCGACTTTGGTGAGTTGCTGCTGCGCGCGCATGAGTTGTGGTTAAATCAGCCCTCGGTCTTGGAGCACTACCAGACTCGCTTTAGCCATATTCTGGTCGACGAGTTTCAGGATATTAACGAGATCCAATACGCCTGGTTGCGGGTCTTGGCCGGCGATCGATTGAGCCTAACCATTGTCGGTGACGATGACCAATCGATCTACGGCTGGCGCGGTGCCAAGGTAGAAAATATTCAGACCTTCGATGTGGACTATGAGGGCGCTGAAGTCGTCCGCCTAGAGCAGAACTACCGCTCGACAGCGACCATTCTCGAGGCCGCCAACACGGTGATCGGCAACAATCAAGGACGCTTGGGCAAGGATCTATGGACCGATGGCGACAAGGGCGAACCGATCCGACTCTATGCCGGCTTTAATGAGCAGGATGAGGCGCGCTATATAGCCGATGAAATGAATCGGCTGATCGAAGCGGGTACCAACCCAACCGATATTGCCCTGCTGTATCGCTCGAACGCTCAATCGCGCGTGCTCGAAGAAGCCCTGATTCACCTCCAGGTGCCGTATCGCATCTATGGCGGGGTGCGATTCTATGAGCGGCTGGAAATCCGCAATTCGGTCGCCTATTTGCGGCTGATTTTGAACCAGCAAGACGATGCCTCGATGGAGCGGATTATGAACGTGCCGCCGCGTGGGATCGGCAATAAGACGGTGGAAACTCTGCGCATCTTGGCGCGTGAGCAAGGCTGTTCACTTTGGCAGGCGGCGCAAATGGCTTTGGATAACAAAGTCCTAGCGACCCGAGCGGCCAATGCCCTGGTCGACTTTATTAAGCTGATCGTTGACCTGACCGAGACCGTGCTGGAACAGGACGACCTCGGGGCGATGGTCAAACTGGTCAATGATGCCTCCGGCATGATCGAATACCATGAAAAAGAAAAGGGTGAAAAAGGCCGCACCCGGGTTGAGAACCTGAACGAATTGATCAGTGCTGCCCAGAGTTACACCACTGAAATCGATTTTTCAGCGCCGGCGGAACGACTGGCGCAGTTTATCAGCGAAGCGTCGCTCGATGCCGGCGACAACCAGGCCGATGAGTTTGAGGACAGCGTGAATCTGATGACCCTACACAGCGCTAAGGGTTTGGAATTTGACTATGTGTTCCTCGCCGGGTTGGAAGAAAACCTGTTTCCGCACAAGATGTCGCTGTCCGATGCCGGGGGTATTCAGGAGGAACGTCGCCTGGCCTATGTCGGCATCACCCGTGCACGCACCCTGCTCACTCTGACCTATGCCGAGAGTCGGCGTCTCTATGGTAATGAAACCTTCAACACCTTGTCGCGTTTTGTTCGGGAGATACCCGACACTTTGCTGCACGAGGTGCGCCTGCGCTCCACCGTGTCGCGGCCGGTCAACTTTGGCCTGCAGCAGGACATGGCGATCGGCGATGCCGGTCTGTCGATCGGGCAACGGGTCAATCATCCGATGTTTGGCGAGGGCATTATTGTCAATGCCGAGGGCGGTGGCGCCCAGACCCGCGTATTGGTCGCCTTTGACGATGGCAAGGAGCGCATGCTGATGCTCCAGTATGCCAACTTGCAAGCGGTTTAAGCGAGGCTGAGGTGGCCTTGGTGGAATCGTTTAGCGTCATACAGGGAGTGGCGCCGAGGATCTTGGTGCTTGGCTCGATGCCCGGCATCGCATCGTTGCAGCAACAGGCCTACTATGCCCATGCGCGCAATGCCTTCTGGCCGATTATGGCCAGTTACTTTCAGTTCGATGCCCAGCAATCCTATCCTGACCGTTTGCGTTATCTAACCGATCAGGGTGTTGCCCTCTGGGATGTCTTGCAGCGCTGTGAACGTGCTGGCAGTCTCGACGGTGCGATCAAGGCCGAGTCGATGGTGGCCAATCGGATCGACCTTTGGCTGCAGCAAACCCCGAGCCTGGTGGCGGTGCTCTGTAATGGCGCTAAGGCCGGCCAGTTGTTGCAGCGCTATTATCCAACCCTCGCCGCCAACGGCCTCAGTATCGAGACGCTACCGTCCACCAGCCCAGCCTATGCAGCCATGCCGCTGGCCACTAAAATGCAACGCTGGCATCAGAGCTTGCAACGGGAATGCTGAACCGCGCCAGTCGACCTGCGTCGCGCACGCCAATGCCACTTGACCTCGCCCAGGGTTGATCCCTGCTAACCCTTGGTCGCCTTCTTTAGCCAAATATCCTTTGCCGACAAAAGCCCTGCGCTCAATTCGTTCCGTGCCGCGTTATCGCCAGAAGATCACGCATAGTTATACTAAAGATAGTATTTGGTTTTTAAAAAGCTCATTGTGGCTAAACGAAACGTTCAGATAGCGAGACACGCGATGACCATGCCAAAGGTGAGCCGATGCTTGCTGGCCCTACCCGGTTGCCTGTTAATGACTGGCTTGGCCACGGCCGAACCGCAATACAAAATTCAGGTGAACCCATTCTTGGCTGCGTTCGGTGAAGTGAATATCCAAGTTGACCGCCAAGTGGCTGAAAATCTATCGACTGGGCTGATGCTGACGTATCTCGACCCATCGATGAGTTATGATAACGAGGCCTCTTCATCGATCGGAATTCGCTTAGACCGATATGACCGTGGCGTGTTCAATTCGGGCTGGCATACCAATGCGATGCTTAAGATTAACCTATCCGGCACCAAGCTTGAAGATTCGCGGCTTGTAGCCACTCAGACGTATCAAAAGGTGCGAGCCGACTTTGTTTTCAATGTCGGTTTAGGACTGCAGATCGTTTACGGGGGGGACGCGAGCATGTTCGGTTTTGGATTATATCCGATCCCTTCTATTGAATTTTCAATCGGCCGTGCCTTTTAACGGGAGACAGACATGAAGCTTTCAACGGCAGTGCTGGCCTGTGGGCTGTTCGTCTGTGCAACGCTGAGTCAGGCGGACGACAAATGGAATATTCGCACCAGTCCATGGTCTTTTTTGGGTGCTAACGTTCCTGAATTGGCTTTGGATTACCGGGTTGCCGACAGCTGGTCGGTCGGGCCGAGCTTGCAATTCGACGCCTATTTCCCTGCACTTCGAGTCGCGCTGCGGGCAACCCATTTCGAGCAGAAAACCTTTGAAAGCGGTTGGATGACCGGTATTGAGTTAAGGTACTCTGAAGTAACCTCTTATGAGACGGCTTACGAGCCGAGTGATGCCGAGCCCTGTTCATATGACAGTGGAGACCAAACAGATTGTATTGACCCGTATTCTGCAGATCTCTGTTCATATGATATTGAAAACCAAACAGGCTGTAGCGCGCAGGTCTCCGAGCTGGTCAGTCAGCAGGTTGGCCTCGCCCTGGATCACGGTTATCTGTGGCGCTGGGATGCCTTTAATGTGGGGCTGGGTTTTGGTTCAAGCTTAAGTTGGACTGACCAGGGCCGATTTCAATTGACTCCGGCGGGCTATTTTTCGGTCGGTTGGATTCGTTAGCGAGCCCGGTCGAGCCGAACATTTGACTGCTGCCGGGGCTGTTTTATCGCTTATCCTCAATGACTGTTGGAATGGCCGTCGTATTGGACTACTCTAAGGGCCTTAACTGCTCTCAATGGGAACTTGCTGCATGTATCCAAACCTAACTGCCATCGGAATAACCAATCCTGACGCGGTCGAAAAATATACCGTTCGTACCGAGGGTCATTTCGATGTCCTCAAGGTTTACTATAACCGTGAAAAAGGCGATCTCTTTGCGCGCAGTGAAAAGTTCAAATACCCGCGGCAACACAAGCGCGTTAAGGTGGACAGCGGCACCGGCGCATACAACGACACGACCGAAATCTCCACGACCCTGCGCTATGTGATCGAAGAGCTGGATCAGGTTGCTAAACAGGAATCGATCCCAGAGCTGGATCTGAAGAAGAAAATATTACAAGACTTGCGCCATTTGGAGAAGGTTGTGCAGTCTAAAATTGCTGAAATTGAAGCAAACCTAGAACGCCTGTAGCCCTGATAGATCGAATGAGCTGCTAAGGTTCCATTCTCGGGTCGCAACGTCGGCCCGTTCGCCATCTGCCTAACCCAAACCCTATTGCTCATTTTTCCCGGGAACCCTCTGTGCTGTCACTGTTGTTATTTTCGCTGCAAATCACCCTGCCCATTGCGATATTAGTATTATTGGGTACCCTTTTTAAACGCATCGGTTGGATTGACGAACCCTTTAACCAGTCGGCATCGAAGCTGGTGTTTAATGTTGCCCTACCGTCGCTGTTATTTGTCAATATTCTCAAAGCCGAGTCGGGCAAAACCATCGATTGGACCATTATTGGCTTTGGCGTGGCGTTCACCCTA
>JBLHFL010000187.1:0-4579 GCA_047618105.1 Granulosicoccus sp. | reverse complement strand
GGAGTTTTCCACGGCGCCGGAGGTCGGGTTGCGGCGCTGGTAATAACCGGGCACCACCCGATCGAGCACCGACTTATCGCTTAGCCCGGCGGCATTGGTGTGGTTATAGACCACATCCATCACCACCTTGAGCCCCATAGCGTGGATCGCCTGAACCATCTGACGATATTCCAGAATGCGCGCCGAGCCCTGCGGGTCGCTGGCATAGCTGCCCTCCGGCACGGTGTAATGATAGGGGTCATAACCCCAGTTGAAACTGTCCAAGGGTCGGATATGGCCCATCAAGGCCTGCTGTTGCTCGCTGTCGCCGGGCAATGAACGTAACAGCGAGGCGATGCTCTGGTCGCTCTGACAGTGTTCGGCGAATGAACTGGTTTGCATGCTCGGGCTGCGCCGGCACAGCAGGCTGATCGGGTCGTTGAGGTTGACCTGCTGCTCGGCAGACTCGTTGATGGTGGCAATATCGAAGCTGGGCAACAGATGCAGATGGGTCAGGCCCGCCTGTTGCAACGCCTGAAGATGCGCCATGCTGGCGCGCTCGGATTCGCCAAAGGCGCCGTATTTGCCATTGAGGGCGGCGCTACCGCTGGTGTCGCTCAGGGTGAGGTCGCGCAGATGGGCTTCATAGATCACCCTGTTTTCCGCTCCCCCGGCAGTGTTTGCGACAGTGTTTGCGACCCCGACCCCGTGCTCCATCTCGCCCCAATGGGTCGGCAACAGACTGGGGTGCTCAAGGTCGACCACCTGGGAGAACCGACTGTTGCGGCTCAGGCTGAGGCTATAGGGGTCGGTGACCTCATAGCGTTCAATAGCCCCGCTGTCGGGATGATAGACCTGCACTCGATAACGGTAGTAGAGACCCTGAAGGTTGCCCGGGCGGGTCGCAGACCAGACCCCGGTCTGATCATTGAAGGTCATCGGTAAGCTCTGGGCTGGTTGGTCGAGCTGCGGATAGAGTTGCAGTGCGACGGCCTGCGCGGTAGGCGCCCATAGCCGGAAGTGGGTGGTTTGGCCCGTACTCTGGGCGCCCAGCTGGATGTTGGCGGCCGCATCGGCATAGAGCGTGTCGAGCACGCCGGCGGTCTGCACCTGCGTCGCGGCCGCCAGACTGCCATCGGGATTAAAGGTCGCAACGACCAGCTGGCCCTTGAGGGTGGCGCCTATATCCAGGTCTGCCGGGACGGTCCAGGCCTTAAAGTCGGCCAGGTGCGGAAAACGGGCCCGCAGCTCGGCACCTAGGGTACTGCGCGTCAGCACGACCGAGCGCCCGCCGATGATTTTTTTAGCGATGGCATCGGTTTGGATATCGGCATCGGCGCTGTAATAGAGCCGCACGCTGGGCACCGGGCCGGGGTTAAAGACCAGGGTACGTCGATCCAGCCAATGGGCCGCGGCACCCTCGATGGCGATCGGTGGCACCAAATGGGGTTCGCTGAAAAGCTTCGAGACACCGGCAAAGGTGAACAGCCGTTGACCGCCCAGCGTGGCCCGGTCGAACAGCTGATCGAGGCCGCCTAAATCCTTGTCACTGCCCTGGTGGACAATAAACATAAAGTCGGCCCAGTCCGGCCCAGTCATCGGCACGATAAAGTAGGCGCCATAGTCCGGGTGCACACCCGCCGGGGCGAGCGGCGCATCCCAGGCCGTGCTGCTGATCAGCTCATTGACGCCATTGGTGCGGCCATCGCCATCCCAGAGGTGTAGGCCCCAGTCCTGATATTGGCCGTCGGCGCGCTTATAGTAGATCACGGCTTCATTGGGCTGGGCTTGATACAGCTCGTCAACAGACGCGTCCGAGGCCGCTGCAAGGGCCGATCCCAGTACCCACCCAGTGGCTAGCAAGACCGATACTATTCGAGTTAAGGCGATTCTAAGCATGGCAATTCCCTGTCATTTCTATTATTTTGGCGGGCTGTAGGGCCGGTTCGGCGCACTGAAGCGGTCAGGCCAACGATGGCACAAGTGGGGCTATCCTAGCGGTCATCCTTAGACGGGGTGGAGCCGAATTAGCAAGGGGGATGAATTCAGATGACACACAATAACCAGACCGCCGATCGACTCGACTACTGGCGCCAGCGTTGCCTGGCCAAGCTGGGCAGCAGCGAAGAAACGCCTTTTGGACCCGATGTGTTGGTCTATAAGGTCGCCGGTAAGATGTTTGCTTCCCTGTCGGTCAATACGCCGCTGACGATCAATCTCAAGTGCGATCCGCAAGAGGCGATGATCCTGCGCGCCAGCTTCGCGGCGATCATACCCGGTTATCATATGAACAAAAAACATTGGAACACCATAGACCTAAGCGCCGAGCTGGCCGAAGGCCTGTTAGCGGGCTGGCTCGATGATTCCTATGATCTGGTCGTCAAGGGTTTACCCAAAGCCCTCCAGGCTCGCTTAGGCGAACAATCCTAATCCCGCCTTAACGGCAGCATTGATCAGGCAAAAAAAAGCCCGCAGAGCGGGCTTGTGCTATTAGCACGAAAAATCTAGTTTGGCCCAGTGGCTGCGGCCGTTAAATAGTGTTTGCGGGTCCACATCTTCATGGTGTCCAACTTGCGCAGCCGCTTAGCGACATCGGCCATCGTCTCCTCAACCTTTACCTCACCGGTAACCATGGGTTGCAAATTCGCTTGCATGGAACTCCAGAAGCGTTTCATTTCGGGTATATCGGGCATGGTTTCACCGGTCGCCGCGAGTGAAAAGGTATGGGCAATGTTGGGGTTCGACTCAAGCTCGGTCATCAAACGCTTATTGGCCACCGCGCCCAAGGGGCGATCAGCATCCATTGCCTTGACCCCCTCGTAGACGACAACATATTCTTCGAGGAATTTCTTTGCGAGGGCGTCGTTGGGCGAAAAGCTGTTCACCGCCGCCGCCATAAAACCGACAAAGGGACGGCCGAAGCCAGAGCTTTTGTCGACCTGGGGGAACTTAGCCAAGCCGTAATTGACGCCCGAGTCTCTTAGTTCGTTCCAGACCCATGGCCCGTTGATGGTCATGGCCACATTACCCTCTTTAAAGGCGGTCATCATCGCGCCCCAATCTTGGCCGTCGCTGGTTTCGATCACACCGGCATCGTGCAGCCGCCGCATCATGTTCAGCCCCTTCAAAGCACCTCGACTGTCAACACCGACATCGACCAGTTGATAGACCCGATTGACCTTCTTAAAGGAGTAACCACCCGCGGAGGTAATCAACGGCCACGCGAAGTAGGTATCGCCGTACTTAAAATGCAGGGCACGCTTGCCGTCTTTACGCAGGGTCTTATCGAGGGCGATCACCTCTTCCCAAGTCTTGGGCGGTTTGGCCACCAGATCCTTATTGTAGATAAATGAAATCGCCTCCATGGCAATGGGGTAACCATATATTTCGTCACCCACCGTGACCGCATTCCAAGCAAAGTCGTGTAGCTTGCCGTAGAGCTCCTGGCTGGGATAAACCGGCTCCAGGTAGCCTTCGTTGATCCAAGAACCAAAGCGGTCGTGGGCCCAAAAAATGATGTCGGGGCCTTCGGTGGTTGCTGCCACCTTGGCGAAGCGGTTGGCTGGATCTTCACCACCGTCCCAATCGTCCTGGGTATTGACGATCACGCGCACGCCGGTATCGGCGGTGAAGCGCTGCGCAACTTCGCGCAAGCCGTTGTAGCCCTTGTCATTATTGATCCACACCACCAAGGCATCGCGTTCAAAGGCGACACTGGCCTGGCCAAACAAGGACAGGAAAAGAACCAGTGAGGCTAATCGTATTTGGGACATAAAGTGCATACCTTTCTCCGCTACGCTGTAAATATTGAGTTGTTTATCACGGCCGTCTAACCAACCAAATACGGCTTTGTTGGTTGTAATTGTATTAGTGGTAAAGGTCGTTCCGAGCTAGGGGGTGCGGGCCTCCCAGTAAAAGTCATCAGTTTCTAAATGTGTTCGATTTAATATTTATTAAAAAAGTATCTTTTTCCATTGAGTGAACTATTCTGATCCATTCCTCATAGACTGTTAGTATAGAAGACGGGTTTCAGGCAATGAGTTGAATTATGGCAAGGTTCGAACTGATAGTAGTGGGTGGAGGCATGGTCGGCATGACGCTGATAGCAGCACTTGCGCCGGCCATTGCACAAGGCTTAGGGGTCACCCTGATCGATCCCGCGCCGCAGCCTCAGCTTGGCTTGGCTCCGTCGCCGAGTTTTGACGGTCGCGCCACAGCCTTATCGGCCCAAGCCTTGCAGTTGTTTGCTGCGTTGAACATGGCCCAGCTCGAGCAAGCCCTGAGCGATATCACAGAGATTGAAGTCAGCGATCGCGGCCACGCCGGCTTGCTGGACCTAAACGCCCAAGCGCTGGGCTTTGAACGCTTTGGCGCGGTGGTTGCCAATGCCGACCTAGGCGCCCTGCTCTGGCAAAAAATCCAATCCCTGCCCGTCCAGTGGCGTTTTAACACTCAAGTCGCCAACCTGGCACCCAACCCGAGCGGCCAACGAGTGACACTGACCGATGGCACTGTTTTGGCGGCGGACCAGGTCATTCTGTGTGATGGCGGCCGCTCCAAACTGCACGAGTCGTTGGGTTTTGGCCTGCGCGAAAAACCG
>JBLHFL010000186.1:0-4610 GCA_047618105.1 Granulosicoccus sp. | reverse complement strand
TATGCCAATGGTTTGGTGGTTATCGATGAGGCCTATACCGCCTTTACCGATGCGGACTATTTGGCCTGGTTGGATGAGTTTCCGAATCTTTTGATCATGCGCACCTTCTCCAAGGTCGGCCTGGCCGGCTTACGTTTGGGTATGTTGTTTGGTCACCCGGCCTGGATCGAGCAGATTAATAAGTTACGCCTGCCTTATAACATCAATGCTCTAACGCAACTGACCGCTGTCTTTGCCATGGACCACTACCCTGTGTTGATGAACCAAACCCAGGAATTAGTGCGTCAGCGGCAGCAACTGAGTCAGAGCTTAGCGGGCTTCCAAAGCCTCACGGTCTATCCGAGTCAGGCGAACTTTATTTTGGTGCGCACCGCCCCAGGCTCGGCCGTGGAGATCCATCAGAAATTGAAAGATGCCGGAATTCTGGTCAAAAAACTGCACGGCGGTCACCCATCGTTGCACGATTGCCTGAGAATTAACGTCTCCTCCAGTGACGAAAATGCTCTCCTGATCGCGGCGCTGCATCAGATTTTGTAGCCGTTTAGCGCGCGAGCCCAGGCATAGACTCCAGAAATATGCCTCGGCCCGCTCTATCTAATCAATTTGCAATGCACCCCCAGGCTAAATCCGCCTTAGTTTTCGCGCCCAGCTCTGCTTCAATACCGAACTATGTTAAAAACCAATGAGAATTGTGATGAGTCTGCTTGCTTTCCATGATGCAATACCCGGCTATCTAGAAGACCGTGACGACCAGCTCTGGGTCAGGCTCGCAGTCAATGGCGTGCAACCAGACGCCCTCTATGTGCGCATTGAACCGGACAACGAAGAGTATCTCGTGCCCATGGTCGCAGACGGATATCAGGGTACTTGGCATTTCTACACGGCGTTGATCGACAAAAGCCAACATATAGAGCAAACCGAGTATCTGTTTAAACTGGTCTGGCCGCAGGGTTCATCTTGGCTCGGTGCAGCCGGGGTCGAGCCGCATATGCCGCGCAATATCCATATGTACCGCTACAGTCACGATCGCCGCTTGCCAACTTGGTCGGGCGCGCAAGTTTTCTATCAGGTCTTCCCCGAACGCTTCGCCCAGGGCGATGCGCGCCTCAAGCCCCAACCGGGCGAATACCGCTATCTCGATCGAACCGATATCGTTATCAAACAGTGGGGTGACGAGCCGGATCCGCGCACGGGTGGCTTTGAGTTTTTCGGCGGCGATCTGATTGGGGTCTATAACAAACTGGACTATCTGCAACAGCGTCTGGGCGTTACCGCGCTCTATCTCAACCCGGTCTTCGAGTCCCAATCGTCCCATAAATACGACACGGTCGACTATTTTAATGTTGACCCGCATTTCGGCGGTAACCGCGCCCTGCAACAGCTTATAGAGGGCATCCATTTGCGCGGGATGAGAGTGGTATTGGACGCGGTTATCAACCATACCAGTGCGCTGCATCCTTGGTTTCAAGCGGCACTGGCCGGTGATGCGCGCCAGCGGGCCAAATATGTCTTCGGTGTTGATAATGAGTACGCCAGCTGGAAAAATCATCACAGCCTGCCCACGCTCGATTTTGCCAACGCCGATGTACAAGCGGACATGATAACCGGCCCCGACTCGGTAATTCGACACTGGCTACAAGCGCCCTACAATATTGATGGCTGGCGCATGGACGTGATCCATATGATTGGCGAAGGTCCGGGTGCGAAAAATAACGCCCATTATGTGCGCACCTTACGCGCGGTCATTAAGGCAGAGAACAGTGAGGCCCTGCTCTTGGGCGAGCATTTCTTCGAAGCCAGCAGCTGGCTGCAGGGCGACCAGGAAGACTGTGCAATGAATTACTTCGGCTTTGGCCACCCAGTGCGTGCGTTTCTAGCCGGCTTGGATATCGCCCACCACCCGATTCAGTTGAACGCGGCCCAGTTTGCCCGTTGGCTGCGGGAGGCCCGGGCGCGGATATCGTTCGACCACCAGTTATTGCAATTTAATCAGCTCGACAGTCACGATACGCCGCGCTTCCTAACCATGGTACAGAAGGATCGCGCCTTACTGCAGGTCGCGATCGGTTTCTTGATGACCTATATAGGCACACCCTGCCTCTATTATGGCACCGAAATTGGCCTGGTCGGCGCTCAAGATCCGGATTGTCGGCGCTGCTTTCCCTGGGATGAACGTCAATGGGACAGTCAACTGCTCGATTTTTGCCAACGTTGGATCGGCTATCGCAAAGCCTTTACGGCGCTCAGTGCGGGTGCGCTGATTGATCTCTATGCCGAGCAAGACGCCATGGTGTTTGCCCGCATCACCGATCATGAGCAGTGTTTAATTGTACTAAATCGAGGCGCAGCCTGTGAGCTCCAGTTTGAATTGAACTTACCCGGCTCGGATGCACCCTGGCAGCGAGTTGACGCTAATGGAGATCTGCAGCTGATTGGGCTCGACTGTCGAGTGGGCGCACCGGACAAGTCGCTCCAACTCTGGTCACGGCAGATCAGCGCAAACGACTCCGTTGCCGCTCGCACCTAGCGAAGCTTGTCTTTGCGCTAAATAAGCCATAGTGTTCGCAATAGATGCAACTCACGGAGTGACCATGCCTGTTTTAAGATCGGAGCTAAACGCCTACCTCAACCAACTGTTGCAGGTTGGCCAGTTCAAAGACTATTGCCCCAATGGCCTGCAGGTCGAGGGTGGGCCGACAATCCAGCGGCTGGTGACCGGTGTGACCGCCAGTCAGCGACTAATAGAAGAGGCCATTGCGCACAATGCCCAAGCTATTCTGGTCCATCATGGCTATTTTTGGAAAGGCGAAGACCCATGCCTAACCGGCATCAAAAAAAGCCGCATAGCCACTCTGCTCGAACACGACATCAGCCTCTTTGCCTATCACCTGCCGCTCGATGCCCATGAGCGCTTTGGCAATAATGTGCAGTTGGCGCACAGCCTAGGCTGGACCATTGCCGGCAAGCTGGGCGACACGCTCGCCCTGCATGGCTCGGTCGAGGGCACCGAAACGGGGGGCAGTTTACGGCGCAAGTTAAGCGACACACTGGGCTTTGATGTGCTGCATATTGGCGATGAAATGGACGATATTGAGACCATCGCCTGGTGTACCGGCGCGGCCCAAGGGTATTTGGAGCAGGCTATAGAAGCGGGCGTCGATGCCTTCGTATCAGGTGAAATCAGCGAACCGACGGTGCATCTGGCGCGCGAAAGTGGTGTGCATTATTTTGCTGCCGGACATCATGCGACCGAACGGGGTGGGGTGATGGCCTTGGGTGATCATCTGGCCGCGCAGTTCGATCTAGAGGTGCAATTTATCGATCTGCCGATTCCGGTGTAAGCTAAGGGTTTCGACCAGACCAAAGTACACCGGCCGTCCAATCGAACGGCCGGTGTAAACGTTGCGTTAGTGATTTAACAGTATGCCCGTCTGCTCTAATGCACTAAGTACATCTTTTAACGGAGCATCTTCGTAACGCTGGCCGAAGGGCAGGGCCGCGCCACCGGCGACAATGGCAATCAGACCGGCTGCCTCGACATAGGGGCATACGGTCAGAGCATCTTCTGCGCTGACCACCACGGCGGTATGGCCTGAGCTGAACAGGCGTTGCTCTAGGGCAACCGCCTGTTCTGCCGGTTGGTCACCGGCCAATTGCACCGTAACCGAGCGTTGTTGATGGCGCAGCTCACGCTCTCGATCCGACACTCGCCCGGCTTCAACGCCGCTCGCCAATGCTTCAATCATGCCCGCCCCGACCGTGCCATTGGTGAGTCGATCGATCACGATAAAGGCGCCGGTATGGCGATTGGCGCCATAGGCGTCGGCCACGACCGGTTTGTTGAGCTGGATGGTCACATCGGCAATGGCGTTCAGCGCCAACTGGTCCACCTGACTGGTAGCAAAGGTGTTGACGTCAATCTGGCAGTCAATCCGGCTGACCGAACCACTGCTGAGCTGATTGCCGACCTTAAAGAAATATTGCCGGCCAACCACCAAGGGCGCTTCATGCATCCAAATAAGCTTGGTTTTAAAGGCCTGTCCGATCAGCGGTTGTTCGCCACTGCGCACCAGCACATCGCCCCGACTGATGTCGATTTCATCGGCCAAGGTGAGGGTGACCGCCTGGCCAACGTGCGCCTGCTCCAGGTCGCCATCAAAGGTCACGATACGCGCCACGGTCGAGCTTTGGCCACTCGGAAGGGCGGTTAACGTATCACCGGGTTTGACGATGCCGGCTGCAATGGTGCCGGCATAGCCGCGGAAATCCAAGTTCGGACGATTGACATACTGGACCGGGAAGCGGAACTGGCTCAGCTCGACATCGCGCGCGATCTCGATGCTTTCCAACAGCTCCATCAGTGTTTCACCCTGATACCAGGACATGGCCGTACTGCGGTTGACCACGTTATCGCCATCGAGCGCGGACATGGGCACAAAGCGAATGTCGGGGACGCTCAATTGCTCAGCCAAGGTCAGGTAGTCCTGCTGAATCTCATTGTAGCGATCCTCGCTGTAGTCAACCAAATCCATCTTGTTCACGGCGACGATAAGATGCTTTAGGCCCAATAGGTGGGCAATAAAGCTGTGGCGCCGAGTTTGGGTCATTAC
>JBLHFL010000185.1:0-4636 GCA_047618105.1 Granulosicoccus sp. | reverse complement strand
ATTAAGCGTATGGAGCCCATCTTGACCAGGCATATTCAGATCGAGCAAGATCAAATCGGGCTCGTGTTGGAGTATAACCTTGAGTGCATCGCGGGCATCACCTATCTCGGCGATAAGCTGCAGATCAGGCTCTAACTCGAGTAGCTGGGCGATCCCCTTGCGCAACATGGGGTGGTCGTCGACGATAATGACATCAGTCACAAGGGCGGTTCTCCGTGTTCAATCGGGTAGGGCTCAATAGGCAATGACCCTTGGTTGTCGGGTTGTGCATTGAAGCGTAATAGTACGCTGGCGCCACCCGCCTGCAGAGTCTGGTATTCGATGCGGCCACCGATGCGTAAGGTCCGTTCGGTCATAATTTGCAGCCCAAACTGATCCGTCTTGGCCAGTTCGCCGCCAAAGCCGACGCCGTCATCGTTGATGGAAATCTCCAGTAAAGTCTGCCTATTCTGCAACGATACCACTACATTATTAGCCTGAGCATGTTTTAAGGTATTGGTCAGCGCTTCGCGAACAATATGCAGGCAGTGGATTTCCTGACTGGGGGACAGATCCTCTGGCCAATTATCATCTATATGAAGGTGCACGCTGGTGCGGAGGGCAAGGCGGTTGAATTCGGCAACCGCCGCGGTGACCGAGGACACCAGTCCCAGCTCGTCGGATGGGCTGCGAAAGGTCACCAGCAGTTCCCTGAGTTTGCGATAGGTGGCACTCAGACCGTCGCGCAGCTCTATAGCGATAGCATCCAAACTCGTCACGTCGGCACCGCGCTCGCGTAACGCCAACCAACGAGCAACCTGTATCTTCAGATAACTCAAGGACTGGGCGAGTGAATCGTGTAATTCTCGGGCGATAGATGAACGTTCATTGAGTAGCGCGATTCTGTTTTCGCTCTTTTGGGCACCGATACGATTGAGGGCGATATCAAACAGAGCCGTAACCGTATCCAGCGTCTGGTATTGCCAGGACACAAGCGGACTTAAGGTTATACAGACCAGCCGTGAGTCATCGGTTGCACACGTGAAAACTACCCTGTTGGCGCCCTTGTTCACCATGAGGGTGGTCCAGTAGATCGACTTCTCGCCAAAAAGAATTTGCAAGTCGGCCGCGGCCTTGTTCTTTAGAACCTCAATGGACGGAAGTTGTTTATTTAGGGTCTGACTCAGATTGAAGAGTAATTCTAACGCCCTATTATTACGCTTTAAGGCCTCGGTCTGCTGGTGAATTCTGAACTCCAGGGTTAGCTGAGCGGCGGTCACTTTCTGCGCCATCCTGTTAAAGGCTTGGGACAGTTCAGCGAATTCGCCATCACCGCGAAAATTGAGATCATCCCAATCGTCGCCTTGACCGAGTTTTTCCACTGCAGTCACAAGATTCCGGAAGGGTGAAATAACCTGTTTGAACAATAATAGCGTGAGGCCGATGCCGGATAATAGGGCGATTATATAGATCATAATCTGTAGGCGTTTTACCTGGCGACGCTTGCTTTTAGCGCTCAGTTCTAACTGCGTAACCAGCTGATCGAGTTCACCGACAAAGTCGTCTACTGCCCGAAGATATGCAGGCGGGTCGTTCAAAGCGAACCCTTTCATGGTCTGAAAATCGCGTTGCACAAGGGCAAACTGTGCCTGCAGCGCAACTTGAGCGGTCGCTATCTGGCGGGCCAATATCGGCGCGTTCAGATCAGACTCAAATTCGTTAATCAGTTTTTGCCGTTCCGATAGTGGGGTCTTTTTTTCGATGGCATAGGCCAGCCGGTAGGACTGCATGCGTAGCGGTCCTGCTTTATTGATGGCCGCAACGTCACCTGACAGGCCGGTGATGAGGCGGACATCCAACAAAAACGAGATACATACCACGACGATCACTGATGTAAGAGACACACTTAATGATCTGGCGATGGGGTAACGGGCTAATCTCAACATTTCAACAGTTTACGCCAAGTTAAGCTGGTATTACCAGATTTGTGTCTTGCTTGATTTCGCACAAGAGCTATACCTATAGGGAGGTACGCAGCGTACCCTCGGGTGCTTTACGATGGTCCAGAACGACCCGACCGACAGCAACACAATGGAGCGCGATCGATGGCTAAACAACCGACCGAAAAAAAGCACGAGCGCCGAGCCTTCCTATTTATAACGGTGTTTTTGTTTCCCTTTATGACCATTGTTCTGGTGGGCGGTTACGGGTTGGCCATCTGGATGTCGCAGCTGTTACTCGGTCCGAGTACCTTTTGAGGGCGGCGCCGTCAGCTTACTTGCCCACCAATGCCGCGCGCCGCGGCCTGTTTAAACGCCTGCTGCACCCCGGCCGGACAGCATCGCTCGTGCCCTGCCGTCCGCCCGGCGCCCGGGCGGAGGCCGACTTTATCGACCTGTGCAGCCGCTGCGAAGCCTGCCTTAGGGCCTGCCCGAGCCAGATCATCGTGCGCGGCGACGGTGGTTTTCCGGAGCTAAATTTCTCCGCCGCCGGGTGCACCGGATGTGGCGACTGTATCAGTGCCTGCCAGCCACAGGCCTTGCAGCCCGGAGCACCGGCCTGGCCGATGGGGCAGGTCAGCGTGAGTGGTGACTGTCTGGCCAATCAGGGTGTGACCTGTCAGGCCTGTAAGGATGCCTGTGATCTCCAGGCTATCCAGTTTCCGATCACACTGACGACACCGCAACCGGTGGTTAACCCCGACGTCTGTGTGGCCTGTGGCGAATGCGTGTCGGTCTGCCCGGTCAACAGCTTGTCCATCAGCCCGCAGGCGAACTCTGCTGCGAACTTAAACCGATAGAGTGCAATCCAAATGAGAAATGCAGTGTCCATTAATACCGGCAAGGATGAAGAACACATAGTCAGCGTGATCCTGCACGGCCGGCCAGAGCATCGTCTGGCGATTGAGCTGGCCATGGACACCCTGGCGGGTGTTGAACGCGTGGTACAGGACGAACTGGGCAAGTATGTACTGGTCATCGGTGCGCCGACCGCCCGTCAGGTGATGCAGCAAATCGAGGCGCTGCAGACTATCGAGGGCGTGCTCAGCGCGACCCTGGTGGCACACCATACCGAAGCGTCTGAGTACCTCAATCAGGAAATTGAAATGTCGAGTCTGATACTCGGTAAAGCCGACCCCGACCCAACCCAGATTATCGCTAGGAGCACCCTATGAAGCTGACCCGCCGTGACGTCATTAAGGCGCAAGCCGCGGCCGTAGCCGCCTCAGTTGCGGGCTTATCGATGCCCGTCCAGGCCACCAACCTGATTACTAGCAGTGCGGAAAATCAAATCCAATGGGATAAGGCACCCTGTCGTTTTTGTGGCACCGGCTGTTCGGTCTCGGTCGGTACCAAGGCCGGCAAGGTGGTCGCCACCCATGGCGATCAACTGTCACCGGTGAACCGGGGTCTTAATTGCATCAAGGGCTATTTTCTCGCCAAAATCATGTATGGCCGCGACCGCTTGACCCAACCGCTGTTACGCAAAACCAATGGCGTGTATGACAAGAACGGTGAATTTACGCCAGTGTCTTGGGATGAGGCGTTCGATGTTATGGCCGAGAAATGGAAAGCCACACTCAAGACCAAGGGTCCTGAGGCCATTGGCATGTTCGGTTCGGGTCAATGGACCGTCTGGGAGGGCTACGCGGCGGTCAAGCTGATGAAAGCCGGTTTCCGCAGCAATAATCTCGATCCCAATGCGCGCCACTGTATGGCCTCGGCCGTGGCCGGCTTTATGCGCACCTTCGGCATCGATGAACCGATGGGCTGCTATGACGACTTCGAACACGCCGATGCCTTTGTCTTATGGGGCTCGAATATGGCCGAAATGCATCCTATTCTGTGGACCCGCATTACCGATCGTCGGCTCTCGCATCCTCATGTCAAGGTGGTGGTGATGTCGACTTACCAACATCGCAGTTTTGATCTGGCCGATATCCCGATGGTGTTCAAACCGCAAACCGATCTGATCATCGCCAATGCCTTGGCCAATTATCTTATTCAGAATGATAGAGTCAATAAGGACTTTGTCGCCAAGCACGTTAACTTCCGCAAGGGCACTGACGATATCGGCTATGGCTTGCGGCCTGAGCACCCATTGGAGCAGCAGGCGAAAAACGCCGCCACGGCGAACGACTCTGAAAGCATCGATTTTAAAGCCTACGCGGCGTTTGTTAAGCCCTATACCCTGGCCTATGCCGCCAAGGAATCGGGCGTATCGGAACCGGCCTTGCGCGCCTTGGCGGAAATCTATGCCGATCCGAAGACCAAGGTGATGTCTCTCTGGACCATGGGCGTGAATCAGCACACTCGCGGAGTGTGGATGAACAATATGATCTACAACCTGCACCTGCTCACCGGCAAAATATCCGCACCGGGCAACAGCCCCTTTTCCCTGACCGGGCAACCCTCGGCCTGCGGCACGGCGCGTGAAGTGGGCACCTTCGCACATCGCCTGCCCGCAGACCTGGTCGTGACTAACCCAGCCCACCGCCTGCGGGCCGAAAAAATATGGCGCCTGCCGGAAGGCACTGTGCCGTCCAAGGTGGGTGCCCACGCCGCGCTGCAAAACCGCCATCTTAAGGACGGTAAGATCAATTGCTACTGGGTCCAGGTGAACAATAACATGCAGGCGGCCGCCAATCTGATGGAGG
>JBLHFL010000184.1:0-4658 GCA_047618105.1 Granulosicoccus sp. | reverse complement strand
GTATTGCTTAAGTCTAGCAGTGCAAAAAAAACTGCTGTCCCACGCAAGGCTATGCCCAAGGCAAATGGGGAGTGCATTCGACTCAGGGTAAGCAGGCAGTAGGAGGGCAAGAGGGGAGAGATACAAGCCAGCGGATGGCCAGGAGGGTTAGCGCAGCGGCACGGTGGCCAATGTCTGGGTGCGTAGGTCGACGACGGTCATCGGCAGGCCCACCACGAGCCACAGAGTGCCGGTCGGACTGGCCCGCGAACGGACTACCCGAGCCATGTCGGCGAGGGCATCTAAGAGGAATTCATTGGCGGCCAGTTGACTGGCCTCGGATTGGTACCAAGCCTGGGACCAACTATCGGCCCAGAACGTGATCTGGTCGGTCAGCGTGCGGTTAATGCGCTCGCTGACCGATTCGGCACCGGGTTCGGATGCCAAGAGAACAGTCACCGGAAAACCGGTGATATTCGGATCACAGATAAAGGCCGGCGCCGGGGTTCGCGGACTGTCCGCAAAGGCACAGCGGCTCATCTCGGTGTCCATCGCCCGGTTACTGCAAGCTGACAGAACCAACAGGCTGACCAGGGACAGGGTTGCCGAGCGCATCACCATGACTGGCCTAAGTGGCCTAGAACAACACACGGGCACGGATGGTACCCTTGACCTGCAGCACCTTTTCCAGCGCTACTTCCGAACAGTCTTGGGCAACATCGATCACCACATACCCGATATTGTCGGAGGTGCGCAAATATTGGCCCATAATATTGATCCGGTTTTCAGAAAACACCTGGTTAATTTCCGACAAAACACCGGGAATATTTTGGTGAATATGCAGTATCCGATGCGCATTCGGATGCGCCGGCAAGGCGACTTCGGGGAAGTTGACGGCGGATAAGGAGGTACCTGTATCGGAGTAGCTGGCGAGTTTCTCCGCCACCTCGATGCCGATATTGAATTGCGCTTCCTGGGTGGAACCGCCAATGTGCGGGGTCAATATCACATTATCGAAGGCGCGTAAGGGCGATTGAAATTCCTCATCATTGGTACGCGGTTCCAGCGGGAACACATCGATCGCAGCACCAAGCACGGTCTTAGCGCGCAACGCCGCGGCCAATGCATCGATATCCACCACCGTACCGCGCGCGGCATTTATAAAGACACTGCCCTGCTTCATAGCCGCAAACTGGGCCTCGCCCATCATCCACTTGGTGGACGCGGTTTCCGGTACGTGCAAGGTGACCACATCGGCCAGACCTAACAAATCATTCAGTGAGCCGACCTGTCGGGCATTGCCGAGCGGAAGCTTGGTAATGGTGTCGTAGAAAACGACTTCCATGCCCATGCTTTCGGCCATAATGCCCAATTGGGTGCCAATGCTGCCGTAACCAACGATGCCCAGAGTTTTACCGCGAATTTCATAGCTGTTGGTGGCAGATTTCAACCAGCCACCCTGGTGGCATGCGGCGTTGCGTTCGGGGATACCGCGCAGCAGCAGGATCGATTCGGCTAGCACCAATTCGGCAACCGAACGCGTATTCGAGAAGGGTGCATTAAACACCGCAATGCCGCGCTCCGAGGCCGCAGCCAAGTCGACCTGGTTGGTACCGATACAAAAACAACCCACCGCCACCAGCCGCTCTGCGGCGGCAAACACTTCGGCGGTGAGCTGAGTTCGGGAGCGTATCCCGATAAAATGGACATCCTTGACGCGCTCGAGTAACTCCGCCTCGGGCAAGGAGCCCTTAACGTTGTCAATATTGGTATAACCAGCTCGGGTCAAGGAATCGAGTGCACTCTGGTGTACACCCTCTAACAACAGGATTCGGATTTTGCTTTTATCAAGTGACGTTCGGTTCATTGGTAGGCTCTAAGCAGTTCATTTCGCGGGGCCCATCCTACCACAGGCCCTACGTGGATTTGTCACCAATTTTGCAATGTTGTTGTTTAGTTTATGGTACGCGGTTCACCCAAAGGAACGGGCTCGATCATGACTTGCGGAAAAATCCTGCACCGGACCCAAGGGCACGATACCGTCCGGGTTAATCGACCGATGACTGAAATAGTAGTGCCGCTTGATATGGGTCAGATCCACGGTTTCCGCCACACCCGGAACTTGAAACAACTCACGCACGTAATTGCTCAAATTGGGGTAGTCGACAATACGTTTATTGTTGCACTTAAAGTGACCAACATAGACCGCATCGAAGCGAATCAGGGTGGTAAAGAGGCGCCAGTCGGCCAGGCTGATCTGCTCGCCCGCCAAGTACCGCTGCCCAGACAGGCGCTGTTCGAGCCATTCTAGGGTCTCAAAGAGCTCGCCGAACGATTCTTCGTAGGCCGCTTGGGTGGTCGCAAAACCGACCTTATAAACGCCATTATTGACGCCCTGATAGACCCGGTCATTGACGCTGTCAATATCCGCCCTGGCGGCTTCAGGGTAATAGTCAAGCCGATTGCCTGTCAGATCATTAAAGGCCGAATTGAACATCTGAATAATGTCAGCACTTTCGTTGCTGACGATGGTCTCGGTCTGGGTATCCCAAAGCACCGGCACGGTGACTCGGCCAGAATAGTTGGGCTCAGCTCGGGTGTAGAGTTCATGGTAGCAGCGGGCACCAAAGAGCCGATCGCCGACTTCGGCCGGGCTGTCCAGCTCTGGACCGCTGAACATCCAGCCCTCGTCCAACATATCGGCGTGTACTACGGATATGCCAATATGCTCGGTCAGGCCTTTTAGGGCACGCAGAATCAGCGTGCGGTGCGCCCAGGGGCAGGCCAGCGAGACATAGAGATGGTAGCGGCCACTGGTCGCCGCGAAGCCGCCATCACCGGTTGGACCTGGCGCGCCATCAGGCGTCACCCAGTGGCGGAATTGCGCGTTGGAACGGACAAACTTGCCGCCTTGACTCTTGGTGTCATACCACTGATCAACCCATTGTCCATCGACAAGTAAACCCATATTTCGTTCCTCTCTTTAATGAAAATCAGACCAGTGCGGTCAGATTTTTGGTAAAACGTTGAAATGATTCCGTCTTAGCGTCGTCACCCATGGCGAGACCTTCGGCATAGACAATACGCACATCGTGCAAGCCGAGAAAGCCCAGGACCGTCTTTATAAAGGGTGTTTGCGAATCGGACGGCTTACCTTCATGCATGCCACCGCGAGCGGCTGCTATATAAACCGGCCTATCGGCTAACAGACCGACCGGGCCGGTGGCCGTGTAATTAAAGGTCAAACCGGCGCGACAGATCAGGTCGATCCAGCTTTTTAATTGGGCAGGAATTCCGAAGTTATACATCGGCACGCCTATGATCAGGATGTCGGCATTCTTTACTTCATCAACCAGTTGGCTCGACAGGCTTGCCAAAGCGACCTGCGCCTCGGTCTGTTCCGCCGCCGGGGTGGATAAAGCCATGGCCATCTCGGCATCAAAATACGGCAGAGGTTGAGCGGTTAGGTCACGATACGTCAGTTCAGCGTCCGGATGAAGCTGCTTCATCTGGGTGGCGATCTGCTGGACTAATAGAGTTGAGTTGGAATTGTCGCCGAAAATGCCGGATTGGATGGCTAGGATTTTCATGTCTGGTTTGCTTTAAAAATGATTAAGCAACCATACTAACCGGCTCTAAGATTCAGGATAGCGGGCATAACTGACCGACTCATTCAGGAAATATGAATACAACTGGCCAAGATGGCGTCTTGTTCACATCCGAGCAGACACAAAAAAGGAGAGCAACGCTCTCCTTTTGATCGAACTGGACCAGGGCACTACTGCACGAGCGCAACCATATGATCGATAGCGGCCTTAACTTCGTCATCACTGAGGCTGCTGTTGCCACCCTTGGCCGGCATCGCATTGATACCCATAATAGCGTTGTTGTACAGGGTGTCCATGCCCTTGGCAATGCGCGGTGCCCAAGCGGCAACGTCACCTAATTTAGGCGCATTTAAGGCGCCTGTCGTGTGGCAGGCAGCACAGGCACTGGAGTAAACCTGATCACCGCTCTGCGGCCCAGCACTTGCGGTCACCGCGGCGACCGCCGTGGTGCAAGGCTCGCCTTCGATGCAAACATGACCCGCCGGTAGCAACCGTTCGGTCACTTGTTCTACATAGCTTTGGCTGTCAGCGACAGCCCAACCCATGGTCAGGGTGGCAATTAATACGAGCAGTTTTTTCATGAGTTTATCCGGTCCATTAGCATCAATAATTTTAAGTGCAGCGATTATAGCGACTAAGTTGGTCAGGGGAAACCACTGCTGCAGGGCTTAAGCTTCGGAACGATTTCGACTATGATGCCGATTGACGTTATACATCGATTAACGATCCCCTTAGATAGGAGTGTTCTCGTGAGAAACATCACCGTTGCCGTAACACAAATGTCCTGTGGCTGGGATGTGAACGCCAACATTGAGCAGGCCGATCAACTGGTCCGAGCGGCCGCAGCGCAAGGCGCCCAGGTCATTTTGTTGCAGGAGTTGTTCGAACGGATCTACTTTTGCCAGCAGCAATCGGAAGCCTTTCGCGCTTTCGCAACGCCTCTGGCCGACAACCCGGCAATTCGCCATTTCACCCAATTGGCGCAAGAACTCCAGGTTGTTTTGCCGATCAGTTTTTTTGAGCGGGCGAACCAGGTGTCCTTTAATTCGGTACTGATGATCGATGCCGATG
>JBLHFL010000183.1:0-4717 GCA_047618105.1 Granulosicoccus sp. | reverse complement strand
AATCAGATCAGCAGAGACCCCTTAAACTTGGTCAAGCAAACCATGGGCGAAAACCATCAGTACCCTGACGGCATCATGCTTTTCTTGGGGACTTTATTTGCACCTACGCAGGACCGAGGAGATTCAGGGGCAGGCTTCACGCACAAGATTCATGATGAGGTGACGATCAGCAACACTGAATTGGGCTCACTGTTCAACAGGGTCAACTATACTAATGCCTGTCCACCGTGGCGATTTGGCATATCAGCCTTGATCAAAAACCTGTCCCAACGGAATTTAATTTAATGGAGTTTTTTATGAACATATCAGGTTCACTTTTAATAAACGGGCAAGAAGAATTCACAACCAATGAAGCTATTTTTGCGATAAACCCCACTACCGGGAATAGAGTTGACATTGCATTCCACACCGCAGATGAAAATCACGTCAATGCGGCGGCGGAATCTGCATGGAATATATTTGATGACTTCAGGGCACTACCATCGTCAAGAAGGTCTGAATTCTTAAAATCCATTGCAAATGAAATTTTGGCGCTGGGTGATACGCTCATTAATAAGGCCGTTGAAGAATCAGGATTACCTAAGGGTAGAATTGAAGGCGAGAGAATGCGCACCGTCAATCAGCTTAATTTATTCGCCAATAATATAGAAACAGAAAGTTGGAGGACTACCATTATTGATAGCGCGCTACCTGAACGCACCCCTCCTCGTTCCGACTTGCGGCATCAAAAAGTAGCACTAGGTCCCGTGGCTGTTTTTGGCGCCAGTAACTTTCCCTTGGCGTTTTCGGTGGCAGGTGGTGACACCGCATCCGCGCTTGCTGCTGGGTGTCCAGTTATTGTCAAGGCTCACTCTGCCCATCCTGGAACTTCTTGGTTGGTTGGCAAAGCAATTCAAAAGGCTGCAGAGTTAACAGGCATGCCACCGGGCGTTTTCTCTTTACTGTATGGCGAAGGTAATACTGTCGGAACACAATTAGTTCAACACCCTCTCATTAAAGCCGTAGGATTTACCGGTTCCAGAAGCGGAGGGTTAGCCTTATTGAACATCGCCAATGCCAGAGTAGAGCCTATTCCTGTGTACGCTGAAATGAGCAGTATAAATCCTGTATTTGCTTATGAAAATACATTAACAGAGAACGCCGATTCAATTGCACAAGGCTTTGCAGCATCATTAACAATGGGGGCCGGTCAATTCTGCACCAACCCTGGCGTGTTATGTTATAAGGACAGCCCGTCATCTCGGGCATTTATTGAAAAACTCATGTCAATAATTGCGCAATCAGCTGCCCAAACCATGCTCACACCTAGCATTAAGAATGCTTATGACAATAGCGTCTCTGATTTCACTAAGATTACGGGAATGACTTTGATTTCCCAAGGCAGTGAAGCTAATGGGCCCAATCAATGCCAGGCAAGCATTTTTCAAACTACTGCCGATCGGTTCATAAATAACCGTTTCATGCAAAACGAAGTTTTTGGTGCTTGTTGTGTACTGGTTAGTTGTAGCAGCGAAGCGCAATTCTTAGAAGTTGCAGAAAGCTTAGAAGGGCAACTAACCTGCACGGTACTCTGCAATGAGCAGGACCACAATCAAGTGCGCCCACTCATCCCCGTATTAGAACGTAAAGCCGGCAGATTAGTATACAATGGCTATCCAACGGGTGTCGAAGTATGCAATGCCATGGTTCACGGCGGGCCATTTCCAGCAACGTCAAACAGCATGACAACATCGGTAGGAAGTAACGCTATTGAACGTTTCTTGCGACCGGTATGCTACCAAGATTTTCCGAATGATTTGTTACCAAATTAAAAAAGAATACTAGCCCGCCAATACTTCTCATCGATGGGAAGTATGTTTGAGGAGCACCAGAAAGGGAACTTATCTGATAGTATACATTCAACTAAACCGGGGCTTGCGCCCCGCCCGATCAGACACCCGCCGGCAGCCAAATATCCACACGTAAACCCGCGTTATTTGACAACTCGACGGTGCCCCCATGCAATTGAATAATCGATTGAACCAAGCTTAAACCCAAACCAAAACCACCACTTTGACGCGCCTCATCTTGGCGATAGAAGCGCTCGAACACCTTGGTAAACTCCGCCTTATCGATACCCGGGCCGCTGTCCTGAATTTGCCAATGAACCCCAGCGCTGCCGTCCATGCCCCGCTCAGCCGTTGCCAGCAGGCTGACCGACCCGGGCGTTGGCGTATGGTTGTGGGCATTGTCGAGTAAATTGGTCAGCGCTTGCATCAACAGGTGCTTATCACCGGCCAAAGTTTGATCGTTGGGTTCAACGCTAAACTCAATGCCCTGTTCATCGAATACCGGACCGTACATCTCTTGCACATCCTGTAACAGTTCCCGGACCGAAACCGGCGCAAAGCCGGCCCGGGTCTTGCTCTCGATACGCGCGATACCGAGCAGGCTCTTGGTCATCGCCAACACCCGATCAAGCTCTTGCATGCTGTCTTCGACCTCGATGCTCGGTTGCTGCTCGTAGGCGCTTTCCAGCTTCACGCGAATGCGCGCCAGCGGTGATTTTAAGTCGTGCGCTATATTGTCCGAGACTTGACGCGCCTTGGCCATGGCGTCGTGAAGCGCGTCCAACATCTGATTGATATGCCAAGCCATCTGGTCGTAGTCGTCCAGTGCTCCTAACTGTGGCTTCGCATCGGCACGCGCATCAAGCGCTTTCTGATAGGGAATACGGTGCGCCAGGTCACCGGCCATAATGGCCTGGCAACTGCGATTGATCTGATGGATGCGGCGCAAACTGCGCTGGGTCAGCACCAGGCTGCCGAGCAGCGCGATGCCCAGCGTAATCGCCAGACCAAAGAGTAAGGATTGCCATAGACTGGTCTGCAGATCAGTCAGATACGCCACATTTTGACTTAACTCGACGGCCTCGCCATTGGGCAGTTCAACGCTTCGGGCCACTTGCAGCGCGCCATTAACGGCCAACAAGCGATGATGGTCGGCCAAAAATTTTGCCGGCGGCTGGGCCAGTCCCATGGCTTCGTGCATAGCGTGCATCGCCGGGCTGTTGTGCATCTGTTGCATCGAGTCGGGTTCGCTGCTGGCAATGGCCTGGCTCGGGTTGAGCTGAGCGTTATAGACGGCGAGCAGCTCCTCGGTGGATAAACTCGGTGTTTGTTTGGCTTGTTGCAGCAATTCGGTCGTTTGCAGGTCCAGACTGGCGTCAATACTGCGCCAGATAGCACGGTCAAGCTGCATATAGACGGCCACCAAGACCAGAGCGGTCGACAACCAGATCACCCCAACCGTTAACATGGCAAAGCGAAAGCTGGAACTGGTTAAGATCTTAGGTGTGCGCAGCCAAGACATACCCTGCCCCCCTGACGGTTTGAATGAGACTGCCGGAGCGGTTCTTATCCAGCTTCTGGCGCAGCCGACTGATGTGTACGTCAACAATATTGGTTTGTGGGTCGAAGTGATATTCCCAAACATTTTCCAGCAACATGGTACGCGAGATCAGCTGGCCTTCGTGGCGCATTAGATACTCCAATAGCCGGATCTCGCGCGGTTGCATGGCCACCGCTAGACCATCCACCCAGACCTTTTGTTTGGCCAAATCGAGCAAGACATCGGCCACCTGCAGCTGGGTACCCGAACCGTTGACCGGCGCCTGGCGACGCAGCAGGGCCTGGACCCGAGCGAGCAATTCTTTAAAGGCAAAGGGCTTGGTCAGATAGTCATCGGCGCCGGCCGCCAGGCCCTCAACGCGTTGATCGACATCATCGAGCGCACTCAGAATCAGCACCGGGGTCTGATTAGCCGAGGCCCGGAGGGTGCGAATAATGGTCAGGCCGTCGACCTGCGGTAACATGCGATCCATGATCATCAGGTCATAGGACTCGGTCGCCACTCGAAACAGGGCATCCTTGCCGTCGACACAGAGGTCGACAACAAAACCGGCCTGACGCAAGCCCTTAGCGATAAAATCGGCTAAGGTTGGGTCGTCTTCCACCACCAATAACTTCACTGCAGCCCCCTAGGTTAGTCACCGAGCCATTGTACGTGGATTCCCCACGCGGCAAGATTAACAATCGTTAATCTTTTGGACAGCCTTAGGTTAACCGACCTGAACTAGAATAGGTTCATTCAAGACACATTGTCTTTCTTTTCGAGGATCCTATTATGACCAAACTTAAGCTGTTCACCCTCTCCACAGTCGTAGCGGCGACCCTAGTCGGCTCGTTGGCCCTAGCCCACAATGGTTTTTTTGCCGATGGTAGCCCAGTTGGGTCGATGTATAAGGGCATGATGGCCATGCACGGCGACGACTACAGTGCTGAGATGATGGCCGAGCATCATAAGGACGGCATGTCAGACATGCACGGCGACGACTACAGTGCCGAGATGATGGCCGCGCATCACAAGGACGGCATGTCAGACATGCACGGTGATGACTACAGTGCCGAGATGATGGCCGCGCATCATAAGGACGGCATGTCAGACATGCACGGTGATGACTACAGTGCCGAGATGATGGCCACGCATCATAAGGACGGCATGATGGCCATGCACGCTAAAGGGCACGATATGTCGCTACCCGACTTTACCGAGTTAAGCGGCAAACTGAACCTAAACAACACCCAGCAAGCTCTCTTATCCGCTATGCTTACCGCTCACCAGGTGATGCACGACGGTCAGAACAGCGATGATAGCTCGATGCACCATGACGAGATGA
>JBLHFL010000182.1:0-4731 GCA_047618105.1 Granulosicoccus sp. | reverse complement strand
CAGCATTATTGCTGTAATAGTCAATAACCTGCTGTGGATCTTGATATACCGATGCCTGATCTGCGATGTAGCTCTTGACCGCGGCGTCTTCTGCCTTAATTTCGGCAGACGTTACCACTTCATTCATAATCAAGCCGATTTTAACGCGTCGGGCGGCCTGCTCAGTGAACAGATCATCTGGTAAGGCGCTTGGGTCAATCTGGGATTGCTCACCAAACTGCTTTACGGCCTGCTGCTTCAAGCGTTGAATCTCTTCTTGAACCAATGATTTAGGAACATCAAATTCATTGGCCGCAACCAGCTGGTCAATAACGGCATTTTTCAACTGGCCGTCTAATGCAGTACGGGCCTCACGCTCCATGTTCTGGCGGACTTCGACCTTAAAGGTCTCTACGTCCTTGCCTTCCGCGCCAAAGGCCGCGAAAAACTCTGCATTTAACTCAGGTAATTCTGCTTCGGCAACTTCCAACACCTTGATATCAAAAACAGCAAGCTTGCCGGCCAGTTCTTTGTTGCCGTAATCTTCTGGGAAGGTTACGTCGATGGCCTTCTCGCTGCCGACGGCCATGCCTTCAATGCCTGACTCAAATCCTGGAATCATTTGGCCAGAACCTAGGGTAACCGACTGACCTTCAGCGCTGCCGCCGTCGAACAATTCACCGTCAATCTTGCCGGCAAAATCAATCTTAACCCGATCGGTCAACTGAGCGACCCGATCCACAGCAACAAAGTTGGCGCGCTGCTTTTGCAGATTTTCGAGCATGGTATCGATGTCGGCATCGGTAA
Source organism: Granulosicoccus sp. (assembly GCA_047618105.1). GTDB lineage: Bacteria > Pseudomonadota > Gammaproteobacteria > Pseudomonadales > Natronospirillaceae > Reinekea. Next base: position 3,945 of record JBLHFL010000182.1, on the reverse strand, counting down.
CAGTCGCAGTCATCTTCTCAAGTTCAATGCCATCAAAACTGGCCAAGGTTACATCCGGAAACACTTCAAAGGTCGCGGTAAACTCTACGTCCTGGCCTGAAATATCTTTGGTGAACTCTATGCGAGGTGCGCCGGCTGGAATGATTTTCTCAGCAGAGATTGCTTGGACATAATGGTTACGCACGACATCTTCGAGCACTTCGGCGCGAATGCCTTCGCCAAAGCGTTGCTTGACGACAGACATAGGAACCTTGCCAGGACGAAAGCCATCGATCTTAACTCGTCGGGCGGTGTCCTTTAATTTTTGACTAACAGCATTGTCTATTTCATTTGCTGGCACACCGACAGTCATGCGGCGTTCAAGACCAGCGGTTGTCTCGACAGAAACTTGCATGAGGCTTCCTCTTAATTATAAAAAACGGAAAAATTCGGGCTGTTACTCTAAGGACGCAGCAACCCATAATCAAGGCCTAAAGTACCGTTAATTTAGCTTTTAACCGATTTAGGCAAAAAAAAAGGCCGTATAAACGGCCTTTTCAAATATTGGGGTGGACGATGGGGCTCGAACCCACGACCACCGGAATCACAATCCGGGGCTCTACCAACTGAGCTACGCCCACCATATCTGTACGTTGTGTTTTGGTGCGCCCGGCAGGACTCGAACCTGCAACCACTCCCTTAGAAGGGGAGTGCTCTATCCGGTTGAGCTACGAGCGCATTCCAGCCCGTTCTGCCGTTCACCTATCGATTTTGGTCGGAGCAGAGGGATTCGAACCCCCGACCCTCTGGTCCCAAACCAGATGCGCTACCAAGCTGCGCTATGCTCCGATCGATCCGTGTCCGTCAACGTGGGGCGCATATTAATGATGGACTCACCTTGCGTCAAACGTTATTTAAAAAAAATCTTAAAAAACAAGGCGGTAGCCTATTTTGCGTACACAAATCGCGGTTCAGGAATGACGCACAAGCGGGTTGCCGTCTGGTCAGTCGCATGAGAAAATAACCTATTGACTTCTAACCCTAGCCGACAAGGTGATTGAGTGACTGCGAAAATAATTGACGGCAAGGCCATTGCGGCCGAGCTGGTTGCTAAGATATCCCTCGAAGTAAAGGCCTTAACCAGCCAGGGCCACCGTGCGCCGGGCCTGGCGGTGATCCTAGTGGGCTCCGATTTTGCCTCGCAAAAATACGTCGGTAGTAAGATGAAGGCCTGTAATGACGTCGGCTTTAAGTCAAAGACCTACGAATTCCCCACAACGACCCGGGAAAAGGAAATCCTCGACTTGATTGACACCCTGAATGAGGACGCCTCTATAGATGGCATCCTGGTACAGATGCCATTGCCCGAGCACATTAATGCCGATACCATCGTGGAACGCATAAAGGTCGATAAGGATGTCGATGGCTTCCATCCGTTCAATATCGGCCGTTTGGCACAGCGTCGACCCCTACTCGAGAGCTGCACTCCGAAGGGTATTATGGCGTTGCTAAAGAGTACTGGTGAAGCCGTGCGCGGCAAGGAAGCGGTCGTGGTTGGCGCCTCCAATCACGTTGGCCGGCCTATGTCTCTGGAGCTGCTCTTAGCCGGTGCGACGGTGACGACAACCCATAGATTCACCCAGAACCTTGAAAAACATGTCCGTGAGGCCGACATAGTCGTCGTCGCAGCCGGCAAGCCCGGCCTTGTGAAGGGTGAATGGATCAAACCCGGTGCCATCGTTATCGATGTTGGTATCAACCGTAATGAACACAACCAGATTGTGGGCGATGTCGAATTTCAGGCCGCCTACGATCGTGCCGGCTGGATAACGCCGGTTCCCGGTGGTGTGGGCCCAATGACAGTGGCCACCCTAATGGAAAACACCCTAATTGCTGCAAAACAATTGCATCTTGGCATTACCAATTAATAAAAGGATAGACGATGAACGTTTTACTCAAGACCTCTATGGGCGATATCAAGATTCAACTGGATTTTGACAAAGCCCCTAACTCGGCGGCAAATTTTCAAAAATATGTCGAAGATGGCTATTTTAACGGCCTCATTTTTCACCGTGTGATTAATGGCTTTATGGTTCAAGGTGGCGGCTTTGAGCCGGGCATGACCCAACGCGCGAGCGGCGAAGCGATTAAAAATGAAGCCAATAATGGTGTGAAGAATACTAAATACAGCTTGGCTATGGCCCGCACCATGGATCCGCATTCAGCCACCGGTCAGTTTTTTATCAACGTCGCCGACAACAGCTTTCTTGATTTCAAGTCTGAAACCGCCGATGGTTGGGGTTATGCCGTATTTGGTGAAGTCATTGATGGCACCGACGTGGTCGACCGCATCAAAGCGGTGCCAACAACCTCTAAGGGCGGCCATCAAGACGTGCCGACCGACGATGTGATCATCGAATCTGCCACAATGGTCGATTAATGACCCAGTCTTTTGAGAATGCGCTGTTCATTTCGGACATCCATTTGACCGAAGATCGCCCGGACGTCGTCCGGGCTTTTTTTGACTTTTTACGCTGGATTCCAGAATCAACCGAGGCGCTCTTTATACTCGGAGACTTTTTTGAATATTGGGTCGGTGATGATGCTACCAGCGATCTGGCCGATCAAGTCGCCGACGCGCTAGCCCATATTGCCAATAGCGCGCAGATACAGATCTTTTTTGTCGCGGGAAATCGGGATTTTGCGCTTGGCAAGCACTATGCCAGCCGTTGTCAGATGACCGTGCTCGCAGATGAAAGTCACTTCACGATAGCAGCCCAGCAGGTCGTCGTGACCCATGGCGATCAATATTGCAGCGACGATGTGAGCTACCAGCGCTTCCGCGCCGTCATTCGCCATCCTCTCGTGCTTTACGCCCTACTCGGCTTACCGAAAAAATATCGGGTCCAGCTAGCCGAACGCTTACGGGCGCGGTCCAAATTCCGCTTTCAGACCAACCCGGTCTATATCGATGTCAACGAGCAAACCATTGCGGCCGCTTTCGATCGTCTCGGCTGCGAACTGATGATTCACGGTCACACCCATCGGGCCAATATTCACACTTATGGGCACAACCAGGGTTTGCATACCCGCTTGGTATTGGGCGATTGGCATCATCTTGGCTGGTATGCCCAGTTAAACGCAACGGGGCACTCGTTACACCAGTTCGCTATAGCCCAACCGATATTTTAAGCGGCTAGTGGCGGGCCACTGTGAAAGCGAAATTCACTATCGGGACGGGTAATCAGTTCTTGTTCGGCCGCGAGAAAGAGTTCGACGCGCGCGGCAATCGGCTCGGCACTGTATTGCTGGGCCAAACCCAGGTAGTCACCATAATGTCGACATTCACTGCGCAAGAGCGAAAAGTAGAACTTGGCCAAATCATCGTCTAAAAAGGGTATTAATCGGGCGAAACGCTCACAGGAACGCGCTTCGACGATGGCACCGATAATGCACTTATCGACCAGCAAATAGGGCTCTTGCCGATTCGCAAGCTTAAACAATCCAGCTGCATAGCGTGAGGCCGACACCTCAATATAGTCAATACCCCGCAGTAGCATGATCTTATGCACCTGATCAAAGTGCACCAACTCCTCACGCGCCAACTTACTCATCTTAGCCAACAACTCCGGCCGGTCGATATATTTAAACATCAGCGACATGGCGGTTGAGGCGGCTTTCTTTTCACAATTGGCGTGATCAATCAGTAAGGTTGGCAGCTGAGTCACCGCCATATCAAGCCACTCCTGGGGTGTTTCACACGTTAAAAAGCTCCGAATCTCAACTAACAGATCGTCTATAACCGCCGTTTCCATTGCACCACCCTTCTGTCTTATTGGTTTTTGCTGTGAGGCACCCCGTACTAATAAAGGAGCTTAATGGGCGCGAATTATAAGAACTGATCAAATAAATGCTATGTTTGTCGATTAATTTGACCTATTTTCCGCTAAAAGTGGATATCACGGC
>JBLHFL010000181.1:0-4737 GCA_047618105.1 Granulosicoccus sp. | reverse complement strand
GTCTATTAAAAGCGGCTTAAAGTCTAGCGCAGTGACCGGCCAGAAACCCTTAGCTCTTTGGCTGAATTCGCTGTCCACATTTTCATGAAATAGTTCGGTGATGGATCTGCCCTAAAATACCTGCCTTTACAGAGGTAATTCTGTTGTCAGGGGATTGGGCCGGTAGCTTGGCGAATGCAACGGTTGTTACCCATCTCGAGCTGACTGGCCTGCCAAAAGTCGGCCGCCTCGACGTGCAACCAATCACTAAATTGGCGAATTTTGTCGCGTTTGAAATGCGCCGGCGGTGCGACCAGGTAATAACTGTAGGCAGAGCACACCTCGATTCGGCCGATTCGGGTCAGCAAACCCTGTTGAATATATTTCCAGGCCAGGCTGTGGCGTACCAACGCGACACCCTGCACCGCCAGGGCGCCTTCCAATACCACATGGGCGCCTGGGTAACGCATGGCCACCTTCACCTTAGGAACCGTTATACCGGCCAATTCCAACCAGTAGTTCCAGTTCATGTCCGGCCAAACATCTTCGATCAGCTGGACTTTGGCCAAATCTGCTAGGGATCCGATCGGGTTTTGTTCCAGATAGAGTGGATGGCAAACGGGATAGATATGATCGGACATTAAAAACTCCGATTGTAAGCCTGAATACCGGCCCGGGCCAAAGCGCACACAAAGGTCTACCCGGTCCAATTGAAAATCGACCAAGGCAACACTTGAGGTCATTAAGACAGATAGGTCCGGTTGTAGTTCGGTAAAAGACCCCAGGCGAGGTACCAGCCAGCGCTGCGCAAAGGACGGCACCACCGACAGGGTCAGGGTGGTCGGATCCGGGTCGGCATCGAGTGCGTGTAAACCTTCCTGTAACGCACCAAAACCATGGCGCACATAGTGGTGTAACGACAGTCCAGCGGGCGTTAGACGCACCTGGCGATGCTGGCGGATAAAGAGTTTGACCGATAGCCGGTCTTCCAATTGTCGAATCTGTTGACTCATAGCGGCAGCCGAGACTGACATCTGTTCTGCCGCCGCTTTAAAACTGCCGATTTCAGCAGCCAGATAAAAACAGTAAAGGCCCTGTAGTGGCAGTTTTGCTCTAGACACTTAAGTTTTCCTTAACTGAATGGCAGCATTGATCGTTTGTCAGCCTAGTCAATAAAATCTATTTTAGCGACTGCCAGATCGGCAAATTGATTAAAAGGCGGAGATCAAAAATGGACTCAATATCGCAAGGGAAGAATGAAGTCATCGCGAAATCGGGCACTTATACTCTAATCGATTTTTGGCTGGTCCTAGGTCGCTGGCAGGAAAAGCGCCGGGTTCGACGTTATTTGGCCCGGCTGCCTGACTATCTGCTTAAGGATATAGGCTTGGAACGCCGTGCTGTCATGCTCGAAGCCGCGAAACCGTTCTGGCGATAAAGGCCTGGCGTGCGGGCGCTCGCCATCGTCCAACCCTTTTCAACCGCAATTTAGTTGCGGTTGATTTTTTTTGGGTTAATTAAAATAGACTTGTTTCAAACATTTTCATGGGCCTATCATGAGATTTCGCATCTCAATCCTAGGCTTATTGTTGCCCATTATTGGGCCTGATCAGGATTAGACCATGGTACGACGCTATGGCCAATAAAAGTATAAAGGGATTATATTGGACCGGTTAGCGGGATGAATCTGGCGATTCATTGCAGTGCGCATGGACACTTCAATAAGGATATTTTATGAAATACGTCTATCTCGCCGGTATCGGTAATTCTGGCAGCGATCATTGGCAGCGCCGCTGGTTTAGTAGCCTCGACAATTCTCTCTGGGTAGAGCACAGCGACTGGGATCAACCGGACTGCCAGGTCTGGAATAGCGAGCTGGTTCATACCCTAGAGGCGGTCTCGGAACCCTTTGTGATTATTGCGCACAGCCTGGGTTGCTGGTTATTCACTCATTGGCTGGGCACCAACAGCCATAAACACCTGGCGGGTGCCTTTTTAGTCGCCGTCCCCGACTGCTGCGGGCCGAGCTTCCCGTCCCAGGCGGTAGGCTTCGACACCATCACCATACCAGCCCTAAGAGCTCCCAGTGTGGTCATTACCAGTTCCAATGATCCCTATGGTTCGCCCGAGCATGTCCTCGATTATGTCGATCGGCTGGGGGCGAGCCTGATTGATATAGGCGCCTATGGTCACATCAATGGTCAGTCGAATCTGGGTGTGTGGTCGTTGGGGCAGGAGATTTTCTTGCAGCTGTTGGCAGATATAGAACGAGACAGCGCCGCGCGGGTCTAAGCCCAAGGCCTCTCGCTTAAGGTCGAATAGTGTTCAGTCGCTTACGCCTGGGTAGTCTTTTCTCCGATCGAATTGCGCGCGGTGGCGCAAATTCAAATATCTGCAACAAATCGACAATCTGCTAGAATAGGGCTACTTTTTGCTTAATTATTAGGTCCTCCCTTGAATCAGCCGCTATTTTCAACGTTAAAGTTAAAGCCCGAGTTAGAATCCAACCTAGAATCACTCGGTTTTAAAACGATGACGCCCATTCAAGCTCAGAGCCTACCGCTGATTTTGAAAAATCAGGATGTGATCGGTCAGGCGAAGACCGGCTCCGGTAAAACCGCCGCCTTTGGCCTGGGTTTGCTGCAAAAGCTCGATGTAAAACGCTTTCGGATTCAATCCTTAGTGCTCTGCCCGACCCGTGAGCTGGCCGACCAGGTCGCCAATGACATTCGTCGGTTGGGTCGAGGTATTCACAATATCAAGGTCCTAACCCTCTGTGGCGGCATGCCCTTTGGTCCGCAATTGGGCTCGCTTGAACACGGCGCCCACATCATTGTGGGTACCCCAGGGCGCGTTGAGGAACATGTTCGCAAGGGTTCGCTGCGCTTAGAAGACGTTAATATGTTGGTGCTCGATGAAGCCGATCGAATGCTCGATATGGGCTTTCAGGAAGCCCTCGATGCGATCATCGGTGAAGTGCCCGATCAGCGTCAAACCCTGTTGTTCAGTGCCACCTTTGCGCAGCAGATCAAGAAGATTGCGGCCCGGATCATGATTTCCCCGCAGATGATCGAGGTGGCCTCGACTCATGACGAGCTGACCATCGAGCAGAAGTTTTTCCAGGTCACCGATCATGATGACCGGCTGCTGGTGTTGAAGCTGGTGTTGGGACGCTATCAGCCAGAATCGACCATCGTGTTCTGTAACACCAAAAAAGAAACCGACGAGGTCGCGGACGCGCTGTTCAGTCAGGGTTACAGTGCCACCGCATTGCACGGAGACTTAGAGCAATGGCAGCGCGATCAGGTCCTCGTGCGCTTTGCCAATAAGAGCACCTCAATCCTAATCGCAACCGATGTCGCCGCTCGGGGTCTGGATATCGACTCGCTCGATGCCGTGGTCAACTTCCATATAGCGCGTGAACGCGAAGTCCATACCCACCGGGTCGGCCGTACCGGTCGGGCCGGCAGTAAGGGTCTGGCGATGTCGTTCTTCAACGCCCAGGAAGCGCATCGCGTCGCGTTACTCGATCTGGAAATCGACCCGATTGCCGATGCTGAAGCTCGGCCGGGTGCCGATTATTTGGAGGTGGCGGCCATGGTGCCGAAGATGTCGACCTTGCAAATCGATGGCGGTAAAAAACAAAAGGTTCGAGCGGGTGATATCTTGGGTGCCCTAACCGGTAACGACGGTCTGGCCGGCACCGATGTCGGTAAGATTCATATCTTCGATAACTGCGCCTATGTGGCCGTGCGCCGTAAGGTTGCCAGCCAAGCGCTACAGTCAATCACCGACGGCAAGCTCAAGGGTCGCAGTTTCCGAGTGCGCGCCATAAAGGGCTAAACCCAGCAGGGCTCAACTAGCGCTTAGCCCACTGACATAGATTGTAGGCTCGGTCTGTACCGAGCATAAAAAAAACCGGCCTGGCCGGTTTTTTTTATGGTTTGAACCTTAGGCCGCAAGGCCGTAGGTAGGGCAAGTTTAACCCGTCTTAGATTTGGCGCCTTTGCCGACCAGCGTGCGAAAAAATTTCACTACCGGATTCAACAACAGGTTATCGAGAAACACCTGTTGAGCGATTTGCCGCAACGCATCGGAGTAGGTTGGGTACGGATGTATGACCCCCTGCACCTTAGCGAAGTTGAGGCCGAGGGTTTTCACCAGCTGAACCTGAGCAATCATTTCACCGGCCCGTTCGCCGATAATATGAGCACCCAAGACCTTGCCGCGTCGGCTGGTGATCAGTTTGATCCGGCCCATATCACCGGCCTTGGTTTTGGCCCGATCTAATTTATTAAAATCATAATGATAGACTCGAATCGAGTCGCCTTGGGCGGCCCGGGCTTCGGCTTCGGTCATGCCTGCGCGGGCAAATTCTGGGTCGGTAAAGGTCGCCCAGGCGACATGCTCATAGTTAACCTTGCGGCGGATCGGCAACAGCGCATTCAAGGTGGCCAGCTTGGCCTGATAGTTGGCCATATGGCTGAGCAGATAGGGTCCGGCGACATCGCCACAGGCATAGACGCCCTTGGCCGTAGTCTGCAGATACTGATCGACGACAACCCCGCGTTGCGTTTTAATGTCGACCGCCGCTAAATTCAGACCGTCGATATTGGGCGCGCGGCCCAGGGCTACGAGAATTTTTTCCGCCTCGAGAACCTCTTCGTGCTCGTCCCGGCTGACGGTTAAGCGCACGCCAGTCGGCGAGTTTTCGACCGCGATCGCCTTGGTGCCGAGATGAAATACTACCCCTTCGGC
>JBLHFL010000180.1:0-4739 GCA_047618105.1 Granulosicoccus sp. | reverse complement strand
GATCAGTTTTATGCTCGGTTTTGTCGCTGGAGCTCTAGTCAAGGTATGGCCATGGCAAGATTCCGGCCGCTGGTTCTTACCGGAGCAATACTCTGCCGTCAGCGGGCTCGAAAACTGGTTTCTGTTATCACTTGTATCGATGATATTGGGTCTGCTGATCGGTAACTTTATGAAAAATAAGGCCTAAATGGTGGAAATTTAACACCGGTGGGTTCTTACTGTTCGGTTTTTGGACTAAAGGGTCGTCTTTCTTAGATGAATTTGGACTCGAAATCTCTACCATAGTTATCGAATGTAATATCATCAGGGGTATTGATGGTGTTCGGTCGATTTTCCCAATGTGAACCAGTTCAATATTTGAGGTGAACTAAACAGTGTTACTCGCGTCAAAATATAGTTTGTGGCTATTAGTTGCGATCGGCTTTAGCGGCTGTATGAACTCGGCGCGGTTTTCTTCTTTCGAGCCGAACGGCGTTAATGCTCGCTATGCTTCGACAACCCCCACAAAGACAGCAGCGCTGTCAGTCGCAATTCCCGATTTCTATTTGGTCAAACCGGGCGATACCCTCTACTCCATTGCCTTCCGGTTCGGGTTGGATTATCAGCGGCTAGCGAACGGAAATGGTATCGGGATGGATTATCGGATAGTGGTGGGGCAGTCAATTACTCTAAAAGAGTCCGATGAAGTCGCCAAATCTCAAGCAGCGGTCCAAGCAGAGCCTGCAAAAAAAGTGTCAACTCCAGCCAAGGTTTCCGTTACAAAAAAGAACAGTTCCAAAACCGTCATAAAATCGACCAAAAAGGAGACTTTTACCGGACCGGCCGATCCATGGACCTGGCCTCATAAAGGGAAAATAGTACGAACGTTTGTTGTCGGTTCGTCCTCCAATAAGGGCATTGATATCGGCGGTCAAATTGGGGATTCTGTATTGGCAGCGACGAGCGGAACAGTCGTCTACGCTGGCAACGGTTTGCCTGGATATGGCAACCTGATCATCATTGAACACCGTAACTCGCTCCTCAGCGCTTACGCTTTCGCCGAACAGATTTTGGTGAAGGAAAAGGACAGTGTTCAGGTCGGCCAGCAGATTGCAACGATGGGTACGCAGGGTGATGAGCCCAGTCTGCACTTCGAAATTCGCAAGAATGGCAAGCCGGTTGATCCACAAAGGATATTGCCCGGGCGGTAAAACGGACCGACAATAATTATAAAGCTTAGGACAGGTGAATGAGATGACGGAATTAAGGGAAGACACAACTGCAAGTACTAACAATCAGGCACAAAAGTTTAGCGGTATGTCCGCAACCCCCGAATATGACGAAGTATCGGGGTTGGATGATGACCTGGAGGGGGCCCCGGACCAGGACCGTTCGGAAGAGCGAGAATTTCAGGATGCACTGTCAGCCAACGGATCGATGCAACGATCGCTAGACGCTACCCAGTTATATTTAAATGAGATCGGTTTTTCACCCCTGCTTAGCCCCGAAGAAGAAGTATATTTTGCCCGTTTAGCCCGCAAAGGCGATGTGGCCGGCCGCAAGAGGATGATTGAAAGCAACCTACGACTGGTGGTTAAAATTGCCCGTCGGTATCTGAACCGTGGTCTGACACTGCTCGATTTGATCGAAGAAGGCAATCTTGGTCTGATTCGAGCCGTTGAGAAATTCGACCCCGAGCGCGGTTTCCGCTTCTCCACCTACGCTACCTGGTGGATTCGGCAAACCATTGAACGCTCGATCATGAATCAGACCCGCACCATCCGTCTGCCGATTCACGTAGTTAAAGAACTCAATGTCTATTTGCGCGCCTCGCGTGAGTTAGCACAAAAGCTCGACCATGAACCGACCCCCTATGATATTGCCGAGTTGTTGGAAAAACCGGTCGCCGATGTCAAAAAGATGCTCGCCTTGAATGAGCGGGTGACTTCAATCGACACGCCGGTTGGTATTAGTTCGGATAAGAGTTTGCTCGACACCATTGCCGACGATAGGGCCAACGATCCTTCTGATTTTTTGCAAAGCGAAGACCTGAAGGCCGGTATCGATCGATGGTTGGATGAGCTGTCGGAGAAGCAGCGCGAAGTGGTTGCGCGTCGATTTGGCCTGCGCGGTTATGAAACCAGCACGCTTGAGGATGTTGGCCATGAGATTGGTTTGACGCGTGAACGGGTGCGCCAGATTCAGGTCGAGTCTTTGCGTCGATTACGCGATATAATGGAAAAGCAGGGTTTGAACTCAAACGCCTTATTCGGCGCCTAAGCCTAACAGCAAGGCGAGAGTAAAGTAGAACAAGCCATAGGCCCGTCAGATGACGGGTTTTTTCGTATTGGGCCGATAGCCTGCAACGCCTCCCCCTACCTGTTCAGAGTAATACTTCATGACCATCGAATCGTCCCTCACTTTCTTTCTCGCGGTGTTTATTTTCGGCATCACCCCGGGGCCCGGTGTGTTCGCCATCTTGTCTCGGGCGCTGGTCAGCGGAGCTCGCTCTTGTGTGCTGTTAGCCCTGGGTATGGTGATCAGTGACATCCTCTATCTAATTGCCGCCTGCTTCGGTTTAGCGGCCTTAGCGACCCACTGGGAAGGCGCCTTTAGCGTCGTGCGTTGGCTCGGTGCCACTTATCTGTTGTACCTGGGTTGGAAAATGTGGACGGCGCCCAGGCAGCTTAATGCCGCACCGACGTCCTTGCGCGCCAGCGCTGCGCTGCTTAGCTTTATTCAGGGCTTCCTTATATCGGCGTCAAATCCAAAGGTCATACTCTTCTATATCGCTTTTCTGCCGACTTTTATCGACTTGTCGGTTCTGACCGGAGGGAATATAGCTTGGATCAGCCTATTGACCCTAGTAAGTCTGATGTTGGGGCTGAACTTAATTGCTTTCTTTGCCGGTCGATCGCGGCGTTTCTTTGAATCGGAGCGGGGTGCTCGGGTGCTCAACCGCAGTGCAGGGTCAATTATGATGGGTGCGGGGGTCTTTTTACTGTTTCGGAGCTAGGCGTGCGGCTATCAAAGCCCGCACAAGGCGGGCCTATTTAGCGAACTCCTAACGTTCCAACTGAGCGCGTTTGCCGGCCTGGCCGTTTTGCGCATCGGCATCGGGCAAGGCGGTCTTTTGTTCGGTGATATTGGGCCATATTTCGGCCAATTCGGCATTGAGCTCGATAAAGTCAATCTGGTCGGCCGGGACCTCATCCTCAGACAGTATTGCCTCCGCGGGGCATTCGGGTTCGCATAAGGCGCAATCGATGCATTCGTCCGGATGAATTACTAGAAAGTTGGGGCCTTCGTAAAAGCAGTCGACCGGGCATACTTCGACACAGTCGGTATATTTGCATTTAATGCAGTTTTCTAAAACGATAAAGGCCATGAACGTATCTCTTCCTGAGTAAATCGGTTGGGGGCTATATTAATGACGGATGGGATAGGGCTCAAGATCTTATTCAGGCTAATGTGGATCAATGATATAGCCAGATGGAATAAGCATCCGTCTGTTAAGGTTTTAAATCTATATTCGTTTCTTACTGCTATAGAGCCAATCCAATGCTTGCTTGGCGCTCATGTTATCCAGGTCTAAGGATGATAGGGCATCGACAATCGGATGTTGAGCGCGCGCAAAGAGGTCCGCCTGGGCCGTCAGAGCCCTTATCGACTCGGCCGGAGCCGGTCCAACTGCGCCGACATTGAGTGCTTCCAGTTCGGCCAATTTACCTCGAGCATGCTGGATTACCGGTTCTGGCACACCGGCTAATCGGGCAACTTGAATACCATAACTCTGCGACGCCGGCCCGGGCTGAACGCGATGTAAAAACACCAGCCGATCGTCATGTTCGGTCGCATCAAGATGGACGTTGGCGATGCCGGCTTGGTTTTCGGCCATAGCGGTCATTTCGAAATAGTGCGTGGCAAAGAGGGTCAATGCCTTAACTCGGGTCACCAGTTCGGCCGCTGCGGCCCAGGCCAGCGATAAACCATCGAAAGTACTGGTGCCGCGCCCGACCTCATCCATGATCACCAGGCTATTGGGCGTCGCATTGTGCAAGATATTAGCCGTCTCGGTCATCTCAACCATAAAGGTTGAGCGCCCTCCGGCGACATCATCGGACGAGCCCATGCGGGTATAGATGCGATCGAGCGCGCCAATGGTCGCCGACTCGGCCGGGACATAGCTGCCGATGTAGGCCAGCAGGGCAATCAGTGCGACCTGGCGCATATAGGTTGATTTACCGCCCATATTCGGGCCGGTGATGATTTGCAGGCTGTGGTCGCCATCCAGTTGGGTGTCATTGGGCACAAAGGGCCCGGACAAGAGCGCTTCGATCACCGGGTGGCGGCCGGCTATGATGTGAATTTGTGGCGCCTCGGTCAGAGTGGGTTGGGTCCAGCTGTATTGATCGGCACACTGGGCCAAGCAGTTGAGGACATCCAGCTCGACCAGTGCAAGGCAGAACGTCTGCAAGGGAGCTAGGTCGTCACCGAGACGGTGAATAAGATCCTCATAGAGAAACTTCTCCCGCGTCAAGGCGCGGCTGCGCGCGCTCAGCGCCTTGTCTTCGAAGGCCTTCAGTTCCGGGGTAATAAATCGTTCGGCGTTTTTCAGGGTTTGCCGCCGGATATAGGACAGCGGGGCTTTTTCAGACTGACTGCGACTGATTTCGATGTAATAGCCGTGTACCCGATTGTAGCCAACCTTCAAACTCGAGAGCCCAGTCTGGGCCTTCTCGGTCTGCTCCAGGGCCAGC
>JBLHFL010000179.1:0-4758 GCA_047618105.1 Granulosicoccus sp. | reverse complement strand
CGGACTCCTACTGAAACTCTTGCGTCGCGTTGCCCAAAAAAATATCGCCTGCCTGCAACCCACTAATGCCGGACGATTAGGCAAAAATACCCGAAAAATAACGACCAATTTAAAAGTTATTTCCAATGTCAAGAATGTCTTTTTTCTAAATACCCTTATACTCAAACAACTCCCTGGACTATTTGCCAGTCGCGAAAAGTCCTCGAGCCTATTTTACGAATTTAGGGGGTTTTCAGCCGATGATGTGTGCATGTCTGCTCTGCAGAAAGCCTAATTCATCGCGAAGGTCCCCGCCTTGAACTGCTTGGTTCAAGGTCTGACGTGATAGCGGTAGTCTGGGGTATTATTTTTTAGGCCATTGCGCCGCGCCATCTAACAAGATGGTTCGATAGCAGTTTTCAACTCGCTACCTTTCGTGCACGATTAGCCTACCTTCTTGTCTCAGAGTCGCCATGACCACCCTAACTGCCAAGGTTCAACTGCGAAAGCAGCTGCGTGCTACTCGCCGTGGTCTCACTGCCGAACAACAGGCGCTGGCCGCTGAGCGTTTACTAACAGTCCTTAGACCTCTGCTCGGCAAAGGCAAAAAGCAGCGCATTGCACTCTATACCGCGATGGATGGTGAAATCGATCTGACACCCTTGGTCGCCGCTTGTCGCCGGTGGCGCATCGAACTCTATTTACCGGTCCTGCATCGCTTTAAGAACAGCCTACTATTTGCCCGCTATGATGCTGATAGCCCGATGCAAGCCAATAAGTACGGCATCCCAGAGCCCTATCAAACCGCCCTGGTCAAGCCTTGGCAGCTTAATCTGGTGCTCTTGCCGCTGGTCGGCTTCGATCCTCAGGGGGGCCGTTTGGGCATGGGCGGTGGCTACTATGATCGAACCTTTGCCGGTGCGGCACGCTGGCCAAAGCGCCCCGCCATGCTCGGCGTGGCCCATGAATGCCAGAAGGTCGCTCGTATACCACTGGAGCCATGGGATATACAGCTCGATGGCATCATCAGTGACGCTCGGGTTTATCGAAAGGGGCCCATCCCGGCCAACTAATCTAGGCCAATCGGCGCCTACCCACCTCTGAGGAGTCCAGTATGACCGCAGCCATCTGGTTACTGAAAACCGAACCGGACCAGTTTTCTATTTTGGATCTGGCCGATCGTGGTGACACGGGCGAACGCTGGAACGGTATTCGCAACTATCAGGCCCGTAATTTTCTGCGCACGATGCAGGTTGGGGACGTGGCGCTGATCTATCATTCAGCCTGTGCGGTGCCGGCCATTGTCGGCAGCGCATGGGTTATCAGCGCGCCCTATGATGATGTCGATGCCATCGACCCGGCCTCGCCCTACTTCGATGTTAAAAGCAGCGCCTCGAATCTACGTTGGAGTGCGATCGATATCCAATTCAGCCAACGCTGGGCCCAGCCAGTGACCTTGGCGCAACTCAAGGCCGCCATCGAGCTGTCGGACATGCTCGTTTTAAGGCAGGCCCGCTTAAGTATTTCACCGATTTTGCCCGCTCAATACAGCGCAATTTTGGCGCTTACTCGGCAAAATGAGAAGCAGTCGACATTCACGACACCCACTGTTTGATTGACGTACGGTTCGGTGCTTAACTGGGGACTGGACTTATTTTTTGCGTGCTGTTCGCGCGGTCAGGATTCGATGGACAAACTCAAACCAATAAAATTTTCATCCCTGGCTGTGGCCGAGCTGATTGATAAAACCAATTGGGCAAATGAATTCAATTGGCAGGATATTCGTATCTTGGCGCGTTACTTTACCGCCTATGAGGCCCATCGGGGTCAGGTGATTTTTTATGAAGGCGCCCAGGCAGACTATATGGGTTTGATTATTAGCGGGGCCATTCGAATCAGTAAGACCGGCTCCGATAACCTGGTTAAACCGCTGGTGGTGTTGCGCGCTTCGCAAACCTTCGGCGAACTGTCCTTGGTCGATGGCGCGCCGCGTTCGGGCTTGGCGGAATCATTGGCCACGACCCAATTTGTTATCACCAGCAGACGCCAGCTCAAATTCATGTCAGAGGAGCAGCCTCATCTAGCCTTTCGGTTGTTGTGGAAGGTTTCCGAAACCATCTCCCGCCGTCTGCGTCATACCAGCTTTAAGCTGCTGGATAGGTCGGCTTCCCAACATTAGGGGGCTGAGACGAAAACCTCGCCAAACGTCAGTGGGCCATGTCGGTACCAGGTGACGCGCTGAGCACGGGCAACACCACCTCTATCACACCGGCCTGCTGAAAGGTCAGTTGAATGCTGTAGGTCTCACCCACGACGAAGGGCTGGGCCAAGCCCATAAACATCAGATGGTAGCTGCCTGGCTCAAGTATCAATTCGCCACCGGCCGGTATCGTGACACCGTCACGCTGGTGGATCATTTTCATCATGCCATCGACCATTGAGGACTGATGCAATTCTACGCGCTTAGCAAAGCGGCCGGAGACGTCGAGCAGGATGTCTGCGCTGTCGGTCCGATTGATAACTTTTAAAAAACCTGCGGCCGGGGCACCAGGGGCACTGGCTCGCGTCCACGGCTGATGAATTTCGAGCGCGCGCTCGGCAAAGCTCGGCAGTGACAGGGTGCTCAGCACGAACAGTAACGCGGCGGATAATATTTTCATGGGTGTCTCCAATAGGGCTCAAACAGCTAATCGTCTATCAGGCCAGACGCTCGATAGGCATTCAATTTCATGGCATGCGAATTACAGCTGATTCGGCGGCGCTCGTGGTTGCCCACGGGCCACGAGAGCGGCATTGAAAACCGCCAATAGAATCGGAACATCTGGGCTGGCGGCATGTACCGGGCCAGCCAAGGTTGGATAGTCGGTCGTAACCAAAGGCGAGGACAGGCAGGTACAACGGTCATCGACGGTGGCGGCGGGACGTTCGCCAGGCAACGCAACCCAATGCACACCCTGGGCCGAACAGAGGCGCATCCAGCCCGCTTCGGTGACACCCAACGCGGCACTCAGAGGCGCAGCCAAGGTCAGCATCAACCAGCTGCACAAACACAGGATGTAACCGGATAGGGGTTTGATCAATCGGGGCGGCATCGATAACTTTCGTTTGTCTGAGCAACTAAGGTAACCACAGTTCGGTTCAAGGTCAATTGGCGGCGTCTCGGCAAGTTAGAATAGGATTAGTTATTTTAACCCTGAGATCGACATCATTAAAAACCCTGAAAAGGCCGCGTTATTGGGGGCCAGATTGACATCCACCAGCTCCTTCATAGCGCTGATCTCAGCGCGATAGGCCTGATAAAAAGACCAACTAGGCCGCGAATGGTAGACCAGTCCGTCAAGTTCAAAATGAGCAATCACTCCCTTGGCGGTAGTCGGCTTAACAAAGACCTCGTCGCTCGGCCTAAAGTAGGCCGGCACAACGGAGAGGATCGACCACTTGGCCATCTTGTGCCGCTCGAACAGGGTGACCAAGGTGTTCAGGCCTAACTCGGCGTCACCGTGCAGCTGCTCATAGAGGGCCTCGACCGCCTGTTGCTTGTCTTGGGGTGACAGGCTATTTAGGCAATCTTTGAATTTTGGTTTTTCAAACAGGGACACCATCGACGACCGACCGACGATCTTGATCCAGTTCTGCACCACCTCTTCGGTATTGGTAAAGGCCGTCTGAGTAAAGGCTTCTTGGCATTGAGCGACCATCTTCTCAACGCGATGCTTCTTCACACTCGGCAGCAGCGCCGGGTCGTCAAAGCCACCTGGGTAGCGCTGAAAAAAATGCGTCTCGGCCTGTAACAGGGCATCGATATTCATATCAGTTCCTGGTGATTCGTCGGGCGCCGATCGGCGCCAAACGAACGCAATTAGGTTAATTCCTGCCAGCGCAGAATGCCACCGGCAATATTGGCCACTTCGGTGAAGCCAGCTTTCTGGAGAATATTCACGGCCATGGCAGAACGACGCCCGGATCGGCATAGGCACATAATTGGTAGGTCACGCGACAAGCTATCGGTTTGGCCACGCAGTTCGGCCAATGGAATAATACGGGTATCAATCAGCCGGTCGACCGGGCTTTCCAGCTCATGAGCTTCGCGCACATCCAGGATCTGGACCCGCTCTCGGTTGTTGAGCACCCATTCCACTGTTACCTCGGGCACCCCGGAGAAGGTGAAATAAACCGGTGCCCAACTCGGTTCGGCGGGCATGGCGTCAGCGTCGGGGCGGCCACTTTTTAGATTAGCCGGCACAGCATGGTCGATCAGTTTCGGGTGCGGTAATTGCATTGCCGCCATATAGCCAACAAAATCTTGCTCCGAAGCACCACCGCCGACGCGGGCATTGAATGCCTGTTCCTCGGCCACGGTGCTGACCGTACGACCATTGTAATCGTGGCCCGGGTAGATCAGGCATTCAGCCGGCAAGGTGAAGAGCTGCTCGGTGATCGACTGGAATAGGGTCTTGGCATCACCCTGTTGAAAATCGCATCGCCCGCAGCCGCGAATCAATAGAGCATCACCGCTAAAGACCCGACTCAAATCGGCACTGACAAAACTCAAACAGCCATTGGTGTGGCCGGGCGTGGCGATCACCCGCAGTGACTCTTGGCCGAAGACAATCAGATCGCCATGCTGGAGCGGGCGGTCGACCTCATCGGCTTGGGTCACGGCTGCTGTACCAATCTGACAACCAGTCTTCTGCTTCAGCAACCAGGCGGCGGTCACGTGATCGGCGTGGCAATGGGTATCGAGGGCAAATTCCAGCGTCAGGTTAAGTTCTTTGAGCA
>JBLHFL010000178.1:0-4779 GCA_047618105.1 Granulosicoccus sp. | reverse complement strand
TGGACCACTGGCCAGCCACGGCGGCTCTGTCTTGGTGTCGTTAAAAGACGGGGAGTTGGATGTCAGCGTTATCGGCGAGCTGGCTGAAGCTTAAATTGACCGCCGGGTGACCGGCGCGGCAATAAAAAAAAGCACCCTAGGGTGCTTTTTTTGGTTTCTGGCTTAGCAGTGATTAACGCGCGCGATAAACGATGCGACCCTTCGTTAAGTCATAAGGTGTAAGTTCAACTTTCACCTTGTCACCCGTTAAGATACGGATGTAGTTTTTGCGCATTTTCCCGGAAATATGAGCGGTTATAACATGACCATTCTCAAGTTTTACACGGAACATAGTATTTGGAAGGGTATCAAGGATCTCTCCTTCCATTTCAATCACATCTTCTTTTGCC
This sequence comes from Granulosicoccus sp., assembly GCA_047618105.1. Taxonomy (GTDB): domain Bacteria; phylum Pseudomonadota; class Gammaproteobacteria; order Pseudomonadales; family Natronospirillaceae; genus Reinekea. The sequence goes on along the minus strand of JBLHFL010000178.1, from coordinate 4,390 downwards.
ATATTTCCTATAGAAACCTTTGAGTTCATAACGGCGCGCATTCTGCCTGAAAAAACGGCAATTAGCAAAAAATATGCAACCTTTTTTGCCTCGGCTAAATTTGTCGGTCGTTTTTGCCACAGTAGGGGGTTGGATTCACGAGTGATGCCCTATCGCCTGCCATCGACCATCGATCAATAGTTCGGTGGGCTGGTATTGCGTCTTGTATTGCATTTTACGACATCCGGGCACCCAGTAGCCCAGATAAAGATAGGGCAGGCCCCATTGCTGTGCCAGTTGGATCTGACTCAGGATGCTGAAAACACCCAGAGAACGCTTATCCAGATCGGGGTCGAAAAAGGTGTAGATGGCCGACAAGCCACTGTGCAGATGATCGGTCACGGCAACGCCAACCAGTCGATCATCGAGGGTCAGATGCAGCTGAAAACTGAATTCATTGTTAATCGCCAAGAAGTCGCTGTAGGTGGTTTCGCTGGCCGGAAACATCTCACCGTCGGCATGACGCTCGGCGATATAGCGCTCAAACAGGTCATAGTCGGCCTGGCGAAAGACGCAGGGCTGAACGCTGACTTGAATATCTTGGTTTTTCTTTAGGATACGCTGCTGGGACTTCTTTTTCTTGAAGTCCTGAATCGGAACGCGCGACGGGATGCAGGCGTGACAGGTTTTACAGTCGGGCCGAAAAAGGTGTTTGCCGCTGCGCCGAAAGCCGGCCTGTGTCAATTGCTCGTAGAGATCCAAGGTAACCTCCAGCTCCGGATCCAGAAAGAGCGTACGGGACTGACGATCGGCCAGGTAGCTGCAATCGTGCTCGGTGGTGCGAAAGAGCTTTATCGAGCCCTCAGGCAGGGTTTCAGGATCAGTCATCGTGGGGCGCTCTCATCTTTTGCTCGAACAGTTGCTGAAGGACGTTCGGATCCAGCATGGCTAGTCGGGTTAGTGTGCGGGGGAGGTTTTTTTCAAAGGTTGGACGGTCGACCAATTGAGCCCCGAGCGAATCTAGATAGGGATTATAAAGCTGACAGTCAATCAACGCCATGCCCTGTTGGCGGGCCCATTCGCTCAGTGCCACGAAGGCAAATTTTGACGCGCTCGGACTTAAGGAAAACATGCTCTCACCAAAGAATACCCGATCAATGGCCACACCGTAGAGCCCACCGACCAGTTGGCCGCGATCGTGAACCTCAACCGAGTGCGCCCAACCATCGCGATGTAAGCCTACATAGCCCTGTTTCATAGGCGCTGTGATCCAGGTACCGCCACTGCGCAAATCATTTTGCGCGCAGTGGTGCATGACCTGCTCGAAGCAGCGATTCACAGTGATCTCAATCTGGCTGGCGCGAAACAATTTGCGCAGCGACCTGGAGCGATGCGCCATGCCGGGCAGCATTACCATACGCGGGGCCGGCGACCACCAGAGAATCGGCTCACCGTCATTGAACCAGGGGAATATGCCGTGTCGATAGGCCTCCAACAGCCAGGGCGTGGTTAACGCTCCGCCCACTGCGAGCAGACCACTGGGTTCGCTGAGCGCCTGATGGATGCTCGGAAATAGGGGATCGAGTTGGGGGTCGAGCCAGTGCAGTTGGTTCATAAAAAGTGTCACTATTTCAATAAGTTGGCAGCCATACTGTGATATATTATGACCAATTTCCGGTGCAATACAGCGACAAGGGTGATTTCTTGGCTGAAAGACTAAAGTCCTATCATGCAGATGATCGGCTGATAGAGATAAAAAATCGATTTGTCCTCGACGCGTTGTGGATTATCGCGCTGACGGTGGGGCTGTTTTTGACCCTGGCGTTGATGACCTATAACGCCTTGGATCCGGGCTGGCGCATCGTCGGCGCAAATCAACAGGTGGTCAACCTAGCGGGTTCGGCCGGCGCCTGGATGGCGTCATTTTTGATCAGCAGTATCGGCATCTTCAGTTATTTCTTACCGATCTTTTGTTTCTACCAAGCGTGGATGGTATTCCGCGAGCGTACCCATCCTCTGGGCTGGAATCCACTCATTACCCTGATTCGAGCGATCGGCTGGCTGATCTTTATTGCCGTCGGATGTGCTCTGGTTGCGGTCCACACCGCCAGCGACCTGGCCGATTATGCCGGCGGTTGGCTGGGACTGGCCCTTTCGGACTGGTTTTTCCCGATTTTTGGTTTAACCGGTAGCACGATGATTCTGGTCCTGGTCGGGTTTTTATCTCTGACTCTGTCGGCCCATATATCCTGGTTGGCGGTGGTTGATGCGATCGGCCTGTTTATCTTCACCCAGGTGGCGTATTGGACCCAGCGCTGGCGTCTGCATCGTAAAGCCGTCGCCGAGCAGGCGCAGGTCAAACAAGTTGTTGAGTTGCGCAAGCAAAACTTGGAGGTGCAGCTGGAGATCCAGTCCAAGCGCGTGCCGCCGCAGATCAAACCCTTGATTAAACAAGAGGCGGCGCCGAGCACTCGAGTGGTCAAAGAACAGCAGCAATCGTTGTTTGAGGACAGCGAACCGTCTGGCCGCCTGCCGGCGATTAGCCTGCTGACGCCGTCGGCCGGGGATCCGCGCAGTGGCTACAGCGCTGAGGCGCTTGAAGCCATGTCGCGCATGTTAGAAATAAAATTAAAAGACTTTGGCGTCGTGGCCGAAGTGACAGAGGTCGCCCCAGGCCCGGTTATTACCCGGTTTGAGATTCAGCCCGCCGCCGGTATCAAGGTGTCCAAGATCACCAATCTGGCGAAAGACTTGGCGCGTTCGATGGCCCTGGTCAGTGTCCGGGTGGTGGAAATCATTCCCGGCAAAACAACCGTCGGTATCGAAATTCCCAATGAGCAACGGGCCATTGTGCGCCTCAGCGATATTCTCGGTTCCAGCGTTTACGACGACTCGAAAAGCGTTCTGACCCTGGGCTTGGGGCATGATATCGGTGGCACTCCGGTGGTCGCCGATCTGGCCAAAATGCCCCATTTGCTGGTCGCCGGTACCACCGGTTCCGGCAAATCCGTGGGCGTGAACTCTATGCTCTGTAGCCTGCTGTTTAAGGCCACTCCCGAAGAAGTGCGGTTGATTCTGGTTGACCCGAAGATGCTCGAATTATCGGTCTATGAAGGCATTCCGCATCTATTAACACCGGTGATTACCGATATGAAAGAAGCCGCCGGCGGCTTGCGCTGGTGCGTTGCCGAAATGGAGCGGCGCTACAAGCTGCTTGCCTCAGTGGGCGTGCGCAACATTGGCGGTTTTAATAAGAAGGTCACCGAAGCCAGTAAGAATGGCGAACCGATCCGTGACCCCCTTTATGATCCCAGCCAGGCAATGGACCCAACCGAATTGGCTCCGATCCTAGTGTCCTTGCCCTTTATCGTAGTGGTGATTGATGAATTTGCCGACATGATGATGATTGTCGGTAAGAAGGTTGAAGAATTGATCGCCCGGATCGCTCAAAAAGCCCGTGCGGCCGGCATTCATCTTATTCTGGCCACCCAGAGACCCTCGGTTGATGTGATTACCGGGCTGATAAAAGCCAACATTCCAACTCGCATTGCCTTTCAGGTGTCCTCGCGGATTGACTCCCGAACCATTCTCGATCAGGGTGGGGCAGAGCAGCTGCTCGGTCATGGCGACATGCTCTACATGCCGCCTGGTACCAGCCTGCCGGTGCGCGTGCATGGGGCCTTTGTCGACGATGATGAGGTCCATGCTATCGTCGCCGATTGGAAAAAGCGCGGCAGCCCTAATTATCTATCGGCAATTGCCCTAGCCAGTGAGCAGGATGCCGCCGGAACATCGGGTTTCGATGGTGAAGATGAAGATGGTGAAACCGATGCCCTGTTTGATCAGGCGGTGGAATTTGTAACCCAGAGTCGAAAAGCCTCTATCTCGTCTGTTCAGCGCAAGCTTCGGATCGGTTACAACCGTGCCGCCCGGCTGGTTGAAACCATGGAATCGGCCGGTATTGTCAGTCCGCCGGGTCATAACGGTGCTCGTGAGGTGCTGGCACCTCCGCCGCCCTCAAATTAAAAGAGAGTCTTATGCGTAATAACTTGTTGACCCAACTGTTGATGACCAGTCAGATTTTATGGCTTGGAACCAATGTCTGGGCCGATGATGCCGCCCGGCAGCAGTTAATCGAGCGTTTGGAGGCACCGGCGACCCTAAGCGCGAATTTCGAACAGCGAACCTTCTCGGAAAACCAAGATTCGTTGAACGTGTCGACTGGTATGATGCGCATCGCCAAACCGATGCGTTTTGCCTGGCAGGTCTTTGCGCCGTTTGAACAGCAGGTGATCTCCGATGGTGAGACGCTCTGGGTCTTTGATCCCGATTTAGAGCAAGCAACTTATCAGCCCGTAGGGACTTCGGTGCAGCAGTCTCCCGCCATGATTCTATCTCAACCGCGCAAGGT
>JBLHFL010000177.1:0-4799 GCA_047618105.1 Granulosicoccus sp. | reverse complement strand
TGCTGCAGGCGTATCGGTTCCTAGCCGATAGTCGCGATACCGCAACCGACGAACGGTTGGCCAATTTGGATGATCCGTTTAGCGTGTTTCGCTGCCGTGGTATCATGAATTGTGTGAATGTTTGTCCAAAAGGCTTGAACCCCACCCGTGCTATCGGGCATATTCGGTCAATGCTGTTGAATAGAGCAATCTAACCGACGATAAAAGGGGCACTTTGGTGCCCTTTTTTGACTTTAATCCGAACGCCAGCGTTGGTAATGTTGGCATGATTATATAAGGTTTAATAATGCAAAACGCCTCAATGGAAGAACAGTGGCTGTCTTCTCATTTTTCAGGTGGCAACCAAACCTATCTCGATGAAATGTATGAAGCTTATCTGCTCGACGCGAATTCGGTGCCTCAACAATGGCGTACCGTGTTTGATAAGCTGCCGAACCTAAATGATGAAATAACTACCGACACGCCTCATCAACCGGTCCGCGATCATTTTTTACTGATGGGCAAAACGAACAAGATTGCGGCTGACACCCTGGCCCCGTCTCTAGTGACTGAACACGAACGCAAGCAGGTTCGGGTGCATCAATTGGCCACTGCGTTTCGTTTTCGTGGCCACCAGAACGCCAATCTTGATCCGCTCAATCTTAGTCAACGCAAATCGGTACCCGACCTGGAGCTCAAATACCACGGGCTGACCGCTGCCGATGCGGACTCTGTATTTCAATGTGCTAATCTGTATATCGGCAAAAAAGAAGCAACCTTACAAGAAATTCATGAAGCGATGAGCACAACTTACTGTTCATCGATTGGTGCCGAGTTTACTCATATCGTCAATACATCGGAGCGTCGCTGGATTGAACAGCGAATGGAATCGGTGCGTTCCAAGCCCGATTACTCGATTGATGCCCGGCTCCACATACTAGAACGACTGGCCGCCGCCGAAGGGATGGAAAAATATCTAGGTTCTAAATACCCGGGTACCAAACGTTTTGGCCTAGAAGGCGCCGAATCGTTGATTCCGCTGATGGATGAGTTGATCCAGCGCAGTGGTTCCTATGGCACCAAAGAGATCGTGATCGGCATGGCCCACCGTGGTCGGCTTAACATGCTGGTCAATATTCTCGGTAAAAACCCCACCAACCTGTTTGAAGAATTCGAAGGTAAGTCCTTCCTCTCGGTTGGCTCCGGCGATGTTAAGTATCATCAGGGTTTTTCTTCTAATGTGATGACCTCTGGCGGTGAGCTCCACCTGGCTTTAGCGTTCAATCCGTCTCACCTTGAAATTGCTGCGCCTGTCGTTGAAGGGTCGGTGCGAGCCCGTCAGGATCGACGTCGGGACCACAATCGCGAACAGGTTATTCCGGTTAACATTCACGGTGATGCCTCCTTCGCAGGGCAAGGCGTGGTCATGGAAACCTTCCAGATGTCTCAGACTCGTGCTTATGGCACTGGTGGGACCATCCATATCGTGATCAATAACCAGGTCGGCTTCACCACTTCTATCCAAGAAGACTGTCGTTCAACCGAGTATTGCACCGATATCGCTAAAATGGTTCAAGCGCCGATCTTTCACGTTAATGGCGACGATCCGGAAGCGGTCGTATTTGTTACCCAGTTGGCAGTCGATTATCGTCAACAGTTTAAACGTGACGTGGTGATCGACCTTATCTGTTATCGCCGTCGCGGCCATAATGAAGCCGATGAGCCGGCCATGACGCAACCGATGATGTATCAGGTCATTCGCAGCCATAAAACTACTTATGAGCTCTATGCGGCAGCAATGATTAGCAAGGGTATCGCGACGGTTGAAGGCGTCAAACGCGTATCTGATGACTATCGCAACGCGCTCGCCAACGGTGAACATGTTGCCAAGGCCCTGGTGAAAGAGCCCAACACCGAATTGTTTGTCGATTGGACACCCTACTTGAATCAGCCCGTCGTCGACGACTTCGACAGTGGTTACGACCTGAAAGCTTTGCAAGCCTTAGCACTGGAAATCAATACGGTACCAGAGGGCTTCCCGGTTCAACGCCAAGTAAATAAAATACTCGAAGATCGCGTTAAAATGGCAATGGGTGCATTGCCCATTAATTGGGGCTTCGCCGAGATGTTGGCCTATGCCACGGTGCTCAAGCAAGACTTACCGGTACGTATTACCGGCCAGGATGTTGGTCGAGGCACCTTCGTGCATCGTCATGCGGTCTGGCATAACCAGAAAGACGGTTCAACCTATGTGCCGCTGGCTAATTTGTCTGCCGATCAGCCACGCTTCCAAATATACGACTCTTTCTTGTCGGAAGAGGCCGTACTAGCATTTGAGTACGGTTATTCGACCACCATGCCCAGCGCCTTGGTCGTCTGGGAAGCGCAATTTGGTGACTTTGCCAATGGTGCTCAGGTCGTTATTGATCAGTTCATCACCTCAGGTGAGCACAAGTGGGGCCGGTTGTGTGGCTTGACCATGCTCTTGCCGCACGGTTATGAAGGTCAGGGACCAGAGCATTCATCTGCGCGCCTAGAGCGGTACTTACAGCTCTGCGCCGAGCAAAACATTCAAGTGTGTATGCCAACTACGCCCGCCCAAGTGTTTCATATGCTGCGTCGACAGGCCGTGCGCAATCTGCGCAAGCCGCTGATCGTGATGACGCCGAAAAGCCTGTTACGCCATAAAGATGCCGTATCCACACTGGAAGAATTGTCGCAAGGCCGTTTTGAAACAGTGATTGGTGATCAAGATGCGACCGTGATCACCGATAAGGTTGATCGTGTGGTGTTGTGTTCGGGTAAGGTCTATTACGACTTGGTCGACAAACGCCGCAAAGAATCGGCGTTTAATGTCGCTATTATTCGTATTGAACAGCTGTATCCGTTCCCAGAGGATCGTCTGTCTGAGATATTGGCACCCTATAAAAATGTAACCGATGTTGTCTGGTGTCAGGAAGAGCCGATGAATCAGGGTGCTTGGTATTCCAGCCAGCACCATATGCGGCGAATTTTGCATCGGCAGAGCGAAAAGCTTTATCTTCGTTATGCCGGTCGAGAAGCATCAGCGTCACCAGCAGCAGGCTATATGTCCTTGCATTTAGAGCAACTTGAAAAATTCCTCAATGACGCGGTTCTGAATATTCAGTAATCGGCAGGCGGAGACTAAAGGATTTACGCATGGTAATCGAAATTAAAGCACCGCAGTTCCCAGAATCCGTTGCAGACGGCAGTATTGCAACGTGGCATAAACAACCAGGTGAGTTTGTTACGCGCGACGAAGTCATAGTCGACATCGAGACAGACAAGGTCGTACTGGAGGTGGTGGCGCCGGAAGACGGTAACCTCACTGAAATATTCAAACACGAGGGCGATACCGTCCTTAGTTTGGAAGTGATCGCTGCGTTCGTAGCTGGTAGTGCGGCCGTGGCTGAGCCCGTCTCGACGTCCAGTGGTGCCCCGGTCAGTTCACCGGCAGCGGCAAATGCCGCCGACGCGACCCCGATGAGCCCGTCGGCTCGCAAATTGGCCAGCCAAAGTGCCTTGACCCAAGACGATATAGTGGGCACGGGCAAGGGCGGTCGTATTACCAAAGAAGATGTGGTCAAGGCCACAACCGACAAGGCCAGTCCGCAAGCGGCCGCGCCGGTTGCGACGGCGAGCCAAAGCATGCCCGGCATGATTGCGCCTTCGTCTGCTAGTGCGGCATCGCCGGCGATCACCGGCCCTCGTTCCGAAAAACGTGTGCCAATGACCCGTCTACGCAAGCGCATCGCCGAGCGGTTGCTCGATGCCAAAAATAACACGGCCATGTTGACCACGTTTAACGAAGTTAACATGAAGCCGATCATGGAATTGCGCGCCAAATACAAAGATAAGTTTGAGAAAACGCACAACGGCACCCGTTTGGGCTTTATGTCCTTTTTCATCAAGGCCGCGACCGAAGCCCTGCGCCGTCATCCAGAAGTCAATGCATCGCTCGATGGCGACGATGTGGTCTACCATGGTTACTACGATATCGGCGTGGCCGTTTCGAGCAAGCGTGGCCTCGTAGTGCCGATCTTGCGCGATACCGACCAAATGAGTTTAGCGGGTATTGAAAGCTCGATTCGGACCTTCGGCGAGCGGGCTCAGGCCGGCCAACTGGGTCTGGAAGATATGCAGGGTGGTACCTTTACCATTTCCAATGGTGGTGTTTTTGGCTCTCTGATGTCGACACCTATTTTGAACCCGCCACAAACTGCTATCTTGGGTATGCACAAGATTCAAGAACGACCCATGGCCGTCAACGGCGAGGTGGTGATACTGCCAATGATGTACCTTGCGGTGTCATACGATCACCGTTTGATCGATGGCAAAGAAGCGGTGCAATTTTTGGTCGCTATTAAAGATATGTTGGAAGATCCGGCGCGAATATTGTTGGAACTCTAATATCTACATTGCATTTAAGACCAGGCTGATAATGCAGCCTGGTTGTTTATAAATTGACTACAAAGGGTTTAGTTGCCATGTCACATCAATTTGAAGTGGTAGTAATAGGGTCAGGACCAGCTGGCTATGTAGCCGCCATAAAGGCCGCGCAGTTGGGTAAGAAAACCGCCATTGTTGAAAAATGGCTCAAAGAAGATGGTGAGACGACCTGGGGCGGCACCTGCCTGAATGTGGGTTGTATCCCATCCAAGGCCTTGCTTTATTCATCTGAATTGTATGCCGAAGCCGTCCATGGCTTTGATACCCACGGTATTATCGTGAATTCACCGAAAATCGACGTAGCCAAGATGTTAGCCCGCAAAGATGGCATCGTCAGTCAGCTGACCGGC
>JBLHFL010000176.1:0-4809 GCA_047618105.1 Granulosicoccus sp. | reverse complement strand
GTTGAAAAAATTTTTTTGAGACTAAAGGCCGAACAAGTAATGGGGCCTATGGTTTGAATTAGAAATTTCACATATAAGTCATCAAGCCATATTTTAAATAAGCATTATAGTAAATCACTGATGGCCCAAGAGTCGGGGTTAAACCCGCGAGCTCTGCATTCATCCTGTGGTTTGTGAACCACAATCGCTCTTTCAGAAAAGGTTCTAAACTCGCCTTCTATGACACCCAATATTTCCCAACTAATCATGCCAGTCTTGCAGTTAAAGAACTGATCAACAATGTAGCCGCTTGCAAACAAGCCATCCGGTGTCTGATACATAGCTGAAAAATCGATAGTTGTTCCGGTCCAATCTGTAAAGGGATAGTCGTATCCACCTTTTGTTCTGTCTGCACTCCTAACATCTGCAACCACTCCAAGGATTAACGCGAAGATTGCAATGACGCCTACGGCTGACAATATAGTTTTAATCAATGGAATGTGACTCCTAAAGGTAACAGTCAAATAATCCATATTAAGATTATTAAACTTCAGAACGTAGGGGTTAGCATAATTATTTAGTTAAATGTCATTGAATATTACCACACATTACGTGGATTATTGAAACCAAAGGGGTCACCCATTAATTGCTCATATTATGCGAGTCAACATTGCCGAGGCAGGGGAGTTCCAAGGAATAAGATAAAAGTCTCAATTCTGAAGATTAGTGATCGCATCGTGTTAATTGCAGTTATTGATATTTTTTTCCTGTCTTTTTTTCTGTTGGCGGTAAATGTTTTTGCGGCTCAGTGGGATGTATACCGTGATTTATGGGCTTACAGCCCCTGTTCAGTACTAACAGTGAGACCGGTTTGGGTAAAAGTGCAGCGTCTGAATTCATGGTTAAAAAAATTCAGGCATTAACACAGAATGTTTGCATTATAGAATTACCGCCGTCAGAGGAGCGAGGCTGCCAGAGAATAGTTCGTTGATCCCGCCCTGTGTTGATCTAATCTTTCGCCCTATTGTACAATCGCCGCACTATTTACCTATGTTGGAGAATTACCGAGTGCTTAACGTTGTGCTGCAAGAAAATGGCCTGGAGTTGTTTGTTCAAGGCGAGGTCGCCTATTTCAACTACTTTTGGTTGCGGGATAACTGTGAAACCTCATGGGAAAGCAGCACCAAGGAGCGGACTTTTGATATTCTTGGCGAACCCGATGACTTGTCTCCTCAAAGTGCGCACATAGAGGGTGGTTTTCTGGAGGTTAGCTGGAGTGAAGACAAGCAAAGCCGTTATGCGCTGCAGTGGCTAATGCGTTGGCACCAAGGCGAAAATCATGGCGATCTTGCTGTACGGTCCCGAAAACCCTGGCATGGCAACCACTATGCCAACATGGCACGGTTTGACTATACGGAGGTAATGGGCGCACCGAATCGGGTTGCCGATTGGGCAGAAGTCCTGTTGGATGAAGGTATTGCGCTGATACAGGGCATGCCGAACAGTGATCAGGCGTTACAGTCTTTGTGTGAGCAATTCGGCGCAGTACGGCCGTCCTTTTCGGGCTATGTGTTCGATGTGTTTTCTAAGGCTCAACCTGAAAACCTAGCCTACACCAGCAAGGCGCTGGAATTACACACCGATTTGCCGGCGGAGGAACTTGCCCCAGGTATTCAGTTTTTGCACTGTAGAGTAAATGACGCACAAGGTGGACAAAGTCTGTTTGTCGACGCCAACGCGGTGGCTAATGCCTTGCAAAAAAATCACCCCGAGTACTTCCGTATTCTCACCGAATACGAGGTACCGTTTCGCTACACAACTAACCATCAGGATGTACGATCCAAACAACGGATTATTGAACTTGATCCTAATAATGGTGAAGTGAGTGGTGTTAACTTTAGTCAGCACCTGGCGGATATCTTCGATTTCCCTCAGCGCGATATGGATCGTTTTTACCCAGCATTCCGCAAATTTGGCCAAATGCTGCAAGATCCAAGCTATTTGATGACCTTTCGGCTCAACGCGGGAGAGTGCATCGTATTCGATAACCAACGTATCGCTCACGGTCGTACTTCCTATATAGAAGGCAGTGGCGTTAGGCATCTGCGCGGTTGTTATGTCGAGCGCGGGGAACTGCGGAGCACCTATAGGGTATTGCGCGCCCAGCATCCGGTGGCTACCGACCCAGTTGCATGGCCGCAGATGGATGATTCGGCGCTGGCTGAAGTGGGCTTAGGAGTATGACTATGACGGCAGAGCAAGATCTTCGAGTAGACTTGGCAGCGGCATTTCGGCTTATCCATGAGCTGGATATGCATGAGTCGGTTGCCAATCATCTGAGTGCGGCGGTGTCGGAAGACGGCAAACAGTTTCTGATGAATCAGCGCTGGATGCACTTTTCCAATGTCACCGCCAGCAACCTCCAGTTGCTCGACAGCGATGACGCCACTGTCATGGACAGCGATCAAGCGCCAGATGCATCGGCCTGGACCATTCATGGCAATGTACATCGGGTGCTACCCGACGCAAAGGTGATTATGCACCTACATCCCACCTACGCGACGGTACTTTCAACGCTAAAAGATCCGCGCATACTGCCGATTGACAACAATACGGCGCGTTTCTATGGCCGTATTGCCTACGACACGAATTTTGGTGGCATTGCTACCAGCGACGAAGAAGGTAAGCGCATTGTGCAAACCTTTGCCGGCAAAAAAGCGCTGATGATGGGTAATCACGGTGTCACCGTGATAGGTGAATCCGTGGCGGAGGCGTTCGAAAGCCTGTACTACCTGGAGATAGCGTGTAAAACCATGGTCTTGGCCTACGCCACTGGCCAGGAGCTTAACGTGCTACCCCATGAGTTAGCGTTGGAGACAGCGGAAAGCTGGGACGCGTTTCGCGGCACCTCATTTGCGCATTTCGAGCAATTGAAGGCGAACCTTGATCGGAAGGATAGTTCTTATCGGGGGTGAATCAAACGGGGTCAACCCTTTAAATCGTCACTTATATGGTTTTTAATAATAGAAGAGAAACTTCCAAGTCCACTTTTATGACCAATGACTTTACTGGATTCAGTTTGGCTAATGCCACGATAAATTTATTGAACGTGGCAAGGCGGCATGTACAAACCCAATGGCACCAAGAACCACGTCGAATTGTACGACTGCACCATTAGTTTTAAAAAATACGCATTTAGGTATTGGTTATGAACGTGTTGCGGTTAGGGCCGGTTGTGAGGTAAGCCCGGTTCATGGTCAGCATTCTCTACACAATCAAAGATGTGACCACGAGCCAGCTTGAACGGGCAGTGAACCCGCCCGGGTTTGGGTTACTTATCGGTCACGGCCCCTTCTGATGCGCTGGATACCAGTTTGGCATATTTGGCCAGCACACCTCGAGTGTAGAGAGGCGCAGGTTGCTTCCAACTGTTACGGCGCTCGGCCAGCACGACGTCACTGATGTCGACGCTGATTTGGCGTGTCTCGGCATCGATGGTGATTTTATCGCCGTTCTCAACCAGTGCAATCGGGCCGCCTTCAAAGGCTTCTGGGGTGATATGCCCGACCACAAAACCATGCGAGCCACCCGAGAAACGACCATCGGTGATCAGCGCAACGTCCTTGCCCAAGCCTTTGCCAATAATAGCCGAGGTAGGGGAGAGCATTTCTCGCATACCCGGGCCGCCCTTGGGACCCTCGTAGCGGATGACGATGACATCGCCGGCAATCACATCGCCATTAAGGATCCCGGCCAAGGCCGCCTCTTCACCATGGTAGACCCGAGCCGAGCCTTCGAAACGTAGCCCTTCCTTGCCGGTGATCTTGGCCACTGAACCGGTAGGCGATAGGTTGCCGTGCAAGATCACCAGGTGGGAATCTTTTTTAATCGGGTTGCTAAAAGGGCGAATGATGTCTTGATCCGCAGGGTAATCGCCTACGTTGGCAAGGTTTTCCGCCAGCGTCTTTCCGGTCACGGTCAGGGCGTCGCCATGCAACAAGCCGGCATCGAGTAAACGCTTCATCAACGGCTGGATGCCGCCAATGGCGACCAGTTCGGACATCATATACTTGCCACTGGGGCGCAAATCGGCCAATACGGGCGTGGTTTTACCGATTTCGGTGAAGTCCTCAAGGGTCAGGTCGACACCCACGGCGTGGGCCATGGCGAGCAAATGCAAGACACCATTGGTAGAGCCGGCCAGTGCGATAACCACCCGGATTGCGTTCTCGAAGGCCTTGCGGGTCATGATGTCGCGTGGCTTGATATCGTGCGCCAGCAGTTCCAGTACCTGCTGGCCTGCGCGGAAGCAGTCTGACTCCTTGTCGGTGGACGTGGCGTCTTGCGCGGAGGAGCCGGGCAGCGACATCCCTAAAGCCTCGATCGCCGACGCCATGGTGTTGGCGGTATACATGCCCCCGCATGAACCGGGGCCTGGGATGGCGGTCTCTTCAATCTGTTTCATCTCAATCAAGTCCAGTTCGCCTTTAGCGTACTGGCCCACGGCTTCAAACACCGAAATAATGTCCGTATGGCCCGCGCCGGGTTTAATGGTGCCGCCGTAGACAAAAATTGCTGGGCGGTTCAAGCGGGCTAGGCCGATCATGCAACCGGGCATATTTTTATCGCAGCCGCCGACGGCGACCACACCATCAAAGCCTTCGCAACCCACCACGGTTTCAATGGAATCGGCGATAACCTCGCGCGAGACCAGGGAATATTTCATCCCCTCGGTGCCATTGGCGATGCCATCTGATACGGTGATGGTGTTGAAAATAAGCGCCTTGCCACCGGCCGCGTTGGCGCCCTTTTCAGCCTCTTCGGCAAGCT
>JBLHFL010000175.1:0-4844 GCA_047618105.1 Granulosicoccus sp. | reverse complement strand
AAAGGGATGGTTGCGCGCATACCCGCGTTGAGTCGAATAGGCCATGGACATTAGAAAGCCTTCATCGCCACGTGCTAAGGCTTGCAACCGGGTAGTGCGCTGCGCCGGAAAGGTCAATGGCTCAAGCGACAGGTCGACCGGTTCGCCCGCGCTCGCAGTGGGCGATGACAGCAATCCTTCCTGACGCAGCAAATCGCTCACCCGATGAGCGCTGAGCGAGTCAGTCGCCGTGCTCGGGTCCACAGCCGCTGCGGTTGCAATGTCGGTTTGAACCGGCGCAGGATTTTCCAACAGTTGGAAATTCAGCAGCCGATGGGTGTAGTCGAAGGTCGGCCCCAATACCTGGCCACCGGGCAAATCCTTATAGACCGCCGAGATGCGGCGTTCGATGCGCATCGCGCGGGTATCGATCGGGGCACTGTAGCCGAAGCGCGACAAGGTGGTGCGGAAGGCGCGGATTAAAAAGATCGCCTCGACCAAATCACCCCCAGCCTGCTTCAGAGCAAGACCGGCCAGGTCACGATCGTAGAGGCTGCCCTCGGCCATGATTCGGCTGATGGCAAACGGACACTGTTGGCTCAATTGCGCGACCGAGACCTCGGCCGCCTGCGCGTCGCCGCGACAGTAGGCCGCGAGCAAGCGATGGGCATTGTCGATGGCCTGTTCGCCACCCTTAACGGCTACATACATGCGGCGTCTCCTTCGAGCTGAATACGGGTGGTACGCGGCAGAGCAATGAGCTCCGAGTCGCGGCAGATAAAGATATCAAAACCCATCGGGAACGAGCCGTTGCAGTCGGCCCGTTGGTGCCAAAAGGCTGCATCGATCTCGGTCAGATTCAGACGCTTCACCGGTCCCTGTGGATTGATGCCAGGACCCGTTAAGCGCACACAGCCGGCTGTCGCTTCAGCGCTCACGGCAGTTAGATCCGGCCCCTGATAGTCGATCACCAGGGTAGCGCCCAACTCAGGCGAGGCCATGGTGCCCAGGCCCAGCTGGGTCAAATCAAGGTGCGCCAGATCGGCCTGGCGGCAGACTATAAAGTCAGCCTCGGCCACCGCGACCACTTCACTGTTCAGGGTCAGGCGCACCCAGCGAGCCAACTCAGCAGACGGTAGGCTGGCAGCAAAGGCCACCTGGACGTCTCGATTAACCAGGTTTTCCACTAATATCTGGCAGGCCGGTGATAAGCCGACTGGATCTAAGGGTCCTGTTTCTTGCATTAGGCTTAGCGCACGACCAGGGTAGGATTGGGCATCGAGAATCTGGCGAAATTGGCGCGCCGATTGTTCGGCCGCGCTCGGCGCTTGGGTGGAAGTAGGTGCTTGGCCGAAAGTGGGTGCTTGAGTCGTCATATCAGTCTCCTCGTACCAGGGTGAAAAAATCGACCTTGGTGCTGCTTATCTGCGTTTGACGCGCGGCATGTCGCTGCGCCAAGGTGGCCGCCAACTGGCGCACCGGCACGGCCAGACGCACCGCTTGCGGTACCTGCATGGCGGCATCGAGTAACGCGGCCAGCAATGAATGAGTGGCGTTCGCGCCCAGGGTCATGGCAAAACCGCGGGTGCCATCGTGCAGCACCACCTGGGTTTTGGTGACACTGGCATCGCCCAAATTAAAGGCCGCGCCGTCGCCACTAACCCGACCGCGCACTGTCACCAGTCCGGTCTCGGGCCCTTGGCTGAGTTCATATGGCGTGGCCCAGTCGGCGTGCTGATACAGATCCTGTAAGTCGTGTTCATTGGCCAGGGCAAACAGACGTTGCCATTGACTGCGGGTGTACTCTTGTCGGCTCATATCAGCTGACCTCCGTGGTATTGAAATCGATTTGATATTGCAGCCGGTCGGGGCGGGAGTAGCTCACCGATACTTCCACCAACGTCCGACTCTGTTGATCGTGATTGACCGATTGCACTATCGCCAGCGGACTGTCTACCGCGCACTTCAAGTGAATCGCCTGCCGATTGGTGGCGAGGACGGCCGAAAACTGAATCTGACTGCGCTGCAATGTGCGTTGATAATGGTTTTCGATGTGGCGGTGCAGCGACCCCCCGCTATAGCTGGTCGCGATACCGGGTAGCGCCTGCGCCCACACATAATGATGAATCAAACAGACCGGCACCTGTTCCATAAAGCGCAGCGTTTGCAATTCCATCAGGGTGCCACCGGCCGGATACTGGAGCGCAAAGATACGCCCTATCCCGGCTGGCACAGTGGCGACCGTGTAGGAACGCGTAGCGAGCAACAGTGCCTGGCTCGACTTACCTTTCTCGGTCAAATTTTTAGTAAACTTACCGGCTGGGTTGAGCAGGTATTCGATCTGATTGGAGACCACCTGGGTGCCCCGTCCCTGTTGTTTTACGACCAGGCCGGCACGTACCAATTGATCGATCGAACGCCGTACCGTATGGCGATTGACGTTAAAACGGCTCGCCAGTTTCGTCTCGGACGCTAACAAATCGCCCGGTTTTAGATGGCTTCTAATATCCTGTTCCAGCAACAGGGCTACCTGCCGATATATCGGGTCAGCGGCCATACCATCTGGCTTGTCTAGACAGGTTTCTGTATTAAGCGCCTGAGCCTGCATCGGGTGCCCTTAGATAAACGACTTGCGAATGAATTGGGAAAGAATATCGAGCAGCGACACGGCGAGAATGATGATCAGAATAATGGCGCAGGTATTGGCGAACTGAAAACCGCGCATCGATTCCCATAACACCACACCGATACCGCCGGCGCCCACCATGCCGATGACCGTGGCCGAGCGCAGGTTCGATTCAAATCGATACAGGGTGTAGGAGATCCACAGCGGTAAAACCTGGGGAATCACCCCGAAAATAATTTCCTGCAAGCCATTGGCACCGACGGCACGAACGCCTTCAACCGGACCCGGCTCGATGGCCTCAATGGCTTCGGAAAATAACTTAGCAAGCACGCCGGTAGTGTGAATAAAAAGTGCCATCACGCCAGCGAACGGACCGAGGCCCACGGCGACCACGAACAACATGGCAAACACCAACTCATTAATGGCGCGCGCGGCATCCATAAGACGTCGAATCGGCTGATAGACCCAGACTGGCACCAGATTTTCGGCACTGAGAATACTAAAGGGTACCGCCAAAATAACCGCCAGCAGAGTGCCCCAGATGGCGACCTGTATAGTCACTAGCATCTCGGCAACATAGAACTTCCAGTTTTGGAAATTGGGCGGAAAAAAATCACCGGCCAGTATCGCTATATTGGCGCGATCCCGAATCAGCATGCCAAAGTCCATTTCAGCACCCTGCCAGGCCCAGATTAAAATCAATGCGGCCATGGGCCAAAGCACCAATGAACGTAGGGCGCGCCAGCGATTGATCGAGCTGTAATGCAATTGCGTTGCAGCTGTGTTGGACGGTTGGGTGGGTATAGCTTGATGAGCGGTCATAGGTTGTCCAGATTTTGTGCCGAATAACAGCGACCCTAATAGGTCGCTGCTGCTCGGGTTGGGGTTTGATTGCCAGAGCAGGTACGCCCTGTGGGCAACCTTACTTCTGTGCTTCCAACGCCGCCATCATGCGGTTCAATTCCCCTAACTGGGCATTGATCGCCGCTATATCAGTCTCTTTGGTCTTAATATCGCTGGCCGTTATACGGATCAGTTCTTTGTATAAGACCAATTGACGGATCGGCAACAATTGCAGATCACTCGACGCTTTAAAGGGCGCCCATCCAATATTACTGAGATTGGTCAGTTCTTGCGCGTCGCCACTCTGGCCGTAGTTCATAATGAAGTCATAGATTGCAGATTTGGTGGCTTCATCGAGATTTTTACGCCAAACAATGGGATCCGATGGAATCAACGGCGACTTCCAAATGACCTTTATATCGTTAAAACGATCCGGGAAATTTTCTTGGATTCGGGCCATGTTTTCAGTGTTATTGGTGGCGATATCGACTTTCTTGGTCGCCACTGACAGCGCATTGGTTTCATGATTCGAGTTCATTGTGCGTTTAAATATCTTATTCGGCTCAACGCCATTTTTGGCCCAAACATAGTAAGACGGCACCAGGTAACCCGAGGTAGAATTTGGATCACCATTACCGAAAGTGAGACTACCTGCGTTGGCCAACATATCGGCCACGTTGTTTATTTCGGTGTTGTCTTGGTGGGTAATCAATAACGACCAGTAACCCGGATTGCCCATGACGTCGACGGTCTGCGCGAAAATTTCGCCGCCCGCCCGATCAACCGCTTCCATTGCCGACTTGTTGCCGTACCAGGCCAGGTCGACCTTATCGAAACGCATCGCTTGAATGACACCCGCATAATCAGAGGCGAAGAAAGGATTAATTTTAACCCCCAATTTTTCGCTCATATCGTTGAGAAAAGGCATCCATTGGTCTTTCAAACCCTGGGTCGATTCGGTGGCAATAATGCCAAAGTTCAATTCAGCGGTTTCCGCCTGGACGATGGGGCTCAGCAGAGCTGTTGCCGCCAGCAGTCTGGCCGCTGTGGTTTTGAAGACATTTTTTAACATCGGTGCTCCTAAGTATGGTTGGTAGGTTTATAAAACGTTTTAAGATCATGTTTGGCCCTGACTTCGATCGATCGCACGATGACACCGCACATTCGACCGCAATCAACACCGCGAGAAAACTATAATTATCCGCCGGCCAACAGCTCTTCTATTTCGTTGGCCTCATAGAGCGAGCCGAGACGATTTGTGGTCAGTTCCGCGGCCGGGCCATCGAAATAGAGTTTGCCTTTTTTTAAGGCAACCACACGCTGACAATAGCTGGTGGCATAGTTCACTTGATGCAGGGTCACGACCACCGTCTTACCATCGTGTTCGTTTATGTCT
>JBLHFL010000174.1:0-4862 GCA_047618105.1 Granulosicoccus sp. | reverse complement strand
ACCAGAACCTGAGCTGCCTGTGCACTGACACAAAGCACAGCCTGGTAGCGGTCGAGGTCCAACCAGGTGCTCTTCTGGCTCGGCGTCTCGGTCACGGGCGTCAGCCGCCACGGATCGACAAACTGAACCGATCCGGGCGCCCGCTCGACAATGGCCTGCCAGCGCGCCTGGTCGGCCTTTGCCTTTGGCAGCAACAACCGCATGTTAGAGCGCGGCCAGAATCGCCGCTGCGCCTTGGGCCAGCAACCGGTCAGCAATTTCGATACCGAGCTGCTCGCCAGCCTGTATTTGTTCGTCATCGCTGCCCACCAACGGGACCTCGGCCGAGGCTTTTAACAGCGTCACGCCATCGACCGAGCCAACCCGACCTTCCAGGTGAATGCTGTGCTCGCCCAATGTCGCATAGCCGGCGATTGGCACCTCACAACCGCCATTTAGTTTACGGTTCATGGCGCGTTCGGTGCGCACTCTCAAGGCCGTCGGGGCATGGTGCAGGGGCGCTAGCAGCTTTATCACGCGATGATCTTGCGCCCGCGTTTCGATGCCGACGGCGCCCTGGCCAACAGCCGGTAGCAGCCAATCGGCATCGATATGGTGGCGAATGCGCTGCGTTAGCTCTAAGCGAATAAGACCGGCACTGGCCAATAGAATCGCCTGGTATTCACCGGCATCGAGTTTGGCCAGTCGGGTACCAACGTTGCCGCGTAAAAAGTTGATCTGCAGGTCCGGCCGTCGAGCCAATAATTGTGCCTGACGACGCAGGCTCGAGGTGCCGACAATAGCACCCATTGGCAGGTCATCGAGATGCTGGAAGTCATTGCTGACGAAGGCATCGAAAGGCTCCTCTCGCGCGCAAATAACCGGCAGTTCGAAGCCCTCCGGCAAATGCATGGTCACGTCTTTCATGGAGTGCACGGCAATATCGGCCCGCCCTTCGGTGATGGCAACTTCCAATTCTTTCACGAATAGGCCTTTGCCGCCGACCTTGGACAGGGCGACATCCAATATCTTATCGCCCTTGGTGCTGATCAGTACTAATTCCACGACCAAATCGGGATGGTATTTATGCAGTTCAGCTTTGACAAATTCGGCCTGCCACAAGGCCAGTGGACTTTTTCGGGTGGCAATTCTCAGCGTTTCCGTCATGTTTCAGTCTTTGGGTTGATTTTCAAACCAGTGTAACATCGCTCAAGGCAGGTTGCCGACGAGCTTTGCGCCTAATTGGCAAAGCACTGCTCCGCTCGGCACCTAAAACGCCATAATTGACTGCACCGAACCGACTAGTACTCTAAATCGCTTGGCAGCCCGACAGATAGGGCCTCTGCCCTTTATGCCCTGGCAGGGACCCTGCAGTACCTGGGCCACCTAAGGTAGGCTGACCCGTTCGTGCTGCGCTACTCGATTGCGATCGCGGTGACGCTTTGGAAACCTCGCGGCAGCTTGTTGCCCCGGCGGCCGCGTTCACCCAGGTAATGCTCTAGGTCACCACTGCGCAGCTTCAATTTTCGCTTGCCGGCATAGACCACTAGGGTGTCACTGGCACCTACTACCACGGCACCGATCATCAACTCCTCGCGCAGTGCCGCTCGAGTCGAGGGCACATTAATAATTTTATTGCCCTTGCCTTTAGCTAGCTCGGGCAGGTCTCGGACCGGAAAGACCAACATGCGGCCTTCATTGGTGACCGACGCCAGATAGTCGGTGGCCAGCTGCTTTACTGGCACCGGGGCCAACACCTCAGCACCGGCCGGCAGGTTTAATAGGGCTTTGCCAGCCTTGTTTTTGCTGACCATATCCGCCATGCGGGCAATAAACCCATAACCGGCATCGGAACTGAGCAAGTATTGATCATCCGGATTACCCAACAACAGACCCTTCATTTGCGCGCCCGGTGGCGGATTTACTTTGGTCGTCAGGGGTTCTCCCTGGCCTCGCGCCGACGGCAAGAGGTGGGTTTGCAGCGAGTAGGAGCGACCGGTCGAATCGAGCAATACCGTGGTTTGGTTACTCTTGCCCAGCGCAAGCAAGGCAAAGGCATCACCGGCCTTATAACTGAGCCCCAAGGGATCCAGCTCGTGTCCTTTGCCGGTGCGCAGCCAGCCGCGCTCAGACAGCACCACGGTCACGGCTTCATTGGGCAGTATGTCCATTTCACTAAAGGCCGCGGCGTCCTGACGCTTGATCAATACGGTGCGACGCTCGTCGCCAAAGGTTTCGGCGTCGGCTAAAATTTCTTTTTTAATTAGGGTGCGCATGCGGGCCGCGGAACCGAGAATTTTTACCAGCTTGTCCCGTTCGATGGCCAGCTCATCCTGCTCGGCTCGGATCTTAATTTCTTCCAGCTTGGCCAGCTGACGGAGCTTAATCTCGAGGATCGCCTCGGCTTGAATGTCGCTCAAACCGAAGCGCGACATAAAGACTTCTTTCGGCTTTTCTTCGGTGCGAATAATGGCGATCACTTCATCGATATTAAGATAGGCGATGAGCATACCGTCAAGAATGTGCAAGCGCGCGAGCAGCTTATCGAGCCGGTGTTGCAAGCGGCGACGCACCGTATCGGTTCGGAATTCCAGCCATTCGCTGAGAATGCCACGTAAGGATTTAACCTGCGGGCGACCGTTAATGCCAATCATATTGAGATTGACGCGGATGGTTTTTTCCAGATCGGTGCTGGCAAACAGATGTTGCATCAGTGCCTCAACATCGATTCTATTACTGCGCGGTTCGATCACCAGTCGAGTTGGATTTTCATGATCCGACTCATCGCGTAAATCGGCCACCATCGGCAATTTCTTAGCCTGCATCTGCGCGGCGATCTGTTCGAGTATCTTCGAGCCCGAAACCTGGTGCGGCAGCTCGGTGATAATAATATCGGTGCCGTCCATCATATATTTGGAGCGCAGCCGCAAGGTACCCCGGCCACTTTCATAGAGCTTTTGCACTTCATCGCGCGGCGTAATCAGCTCGGCACCGGTCGGGAAATCAGGACCCTTGATGTGCATCATCAGGTCGGCGACCGAGGCGTCCGGTTGATCGATCAGATGTACACAGGCGGAGGCAATTTCGCGCAGGTTGTGCGGCGGAATATCGGTCGCCATGCCGACCGCGATACCGGTGGTACCGTTGAGCAAGACGTGCGGCAAGCGGGCCGGCAGCACCACCGGTTCATCCATGGTGCCATCGAAGTTGGGCGTCCAATTCACGGTACCCTGACCCAGTTCTTCTAGCAGCAATTGGGCATGTTTGTGCAGTCGAGACTCGGTGTACCGCATCGCGGCAAAGGATTTCGGATCGTCGGGTGAACCCCAGTTACCCTGACCGTCAACCAGCGGATAGCGGTAAGAAAAGGGTTGTGCCATCAAGACCATGGCTTCATAACAGGCACTGTCACCGTGCGGGTGATACTTACCCAAGACGTCGCCGACCGTACGCGCCGATTTTTTGTATTTGGCCGTGTACTTAAGCCCGAGTTCGCTCATGGCATAGATGATGCGCCGCTGAACCGGTTTCAGACCATCACCGACGTGCGGCAAGGCACGATCCAGAATGACGTACATGGAATAATCCAGGTAGGCCTTTTCGGTGAAGTTGCTCAGCGACATGGTTTCGAGGTAATCGGGGCTTTGATCAGACATGCAAAGAACCTGTTGTAAATCAATCAATTAACTGGGTGAGTTCGAGCTCAAGCGGCTAGTGTCGCAATTTCGTCCGCAGATGACAATGCGGTGCAGGAGCATTTGGCTGCATTTAGGCGAAACTGGGCCCGCTACCGACTGCTGCGGCAATAGGGGCCCAGGGCCTGACCACCCTAACGGTGGTATTTGGGCGAGAGTTCGACCACGGCCTCGACGAAGGCACCGGCATGGGCCGGGTCGACGAACTGATGGATACCGTGGCCAAGATTGAAGATATGGCCATTGCCGCTGCCATATTCAGCCAGAATCCGATCCACTTCGGCGCGGATACGATCTGGGCTGGCATAGAGCACGCTCGGATCCATATTGCCCTGCAAGGCGACCCGATCACCGACCTGAGCGCGCGCGGTGGTCAAGGAGGTGGTCCAATCCAGCCCGAGGGCATCGGCACCACTTTCGGCCATCACATCGAGCCATTGGCCGCCGCCCTTAGTAAAGAGGATCACCGGAACCTTGCGGCCTTGATGTTCACGCTTTAGGCCAGAGATGATTTGCTTCATATAGTCGAGCGAAAACTCTTCGTAAGCCTTATGACCGAGTGCGCCGCCCCATGAATCAAAAATCTGCACCACCTGAGCACCCGCTTCGATCTGCGCATTGAGATAGTCGGTGACCACCAGCGCCAGTTGCCGTAACAGTTCGTGCAGTACCTCGGGCTGGCTATAAGCCATCGCCTTGCAATGGCGGAAGTCTTTGCTGCCGCCACCCTCAATCATATAGGTGGCCAGAGTCCACGGGCTGCCGGTAAAGCCGATCAACGGCGCGCGACCGTTAAGTTCGTGGCGAATGGTGCGCACGGCGTTCATAACATAGCCGAGTTCATCGTCCATCTTCGGCGTAGAAAGCAAGGCTAGATCTTTCTCACTGCGAATGGTCTGCCGGAATTTCGGCCCCTCACCTGTCTCGAAATAGAGCCCCAAGCCCATGGCGTCCGGCACGGTAAGGATATCGGAAAAGAGGATCGCCGCGTCGAGCGGATAACGCTCCAAGGGCTGCAGGGTCACATCGCAGGCCAACTGAGCGTTTTTGCACAGGCTGAGAAAATCGCCAGCCTGGGCGCGGGTGGCTTGATATTCGGGCAAGTAACGTCCGGCCTGGCGCATCATCCAGACCGGCGTGCGGTCAACGGGTTGACGCATCAGCGCGCGTAGAAACCGGTCGTTTTTC
>JBLHFL010000173.1:0-4880 GCA_047618105.1 Granulosicoccus sp. | reverse complement strand
AGCAGGACGCCTCTAAAATGCCCGCATAATAGGGTAAATCGACGCTTAAGGCGAGTGATGCTCATGCGAGTTGGGCGCAGCTAAAGTCCTTCTGGCGCGGGCTTTGTTCGACCAATGAATGAATCAGCCCAGTTGATCCGCAACATATCATTGCAAGAATTGCTGGGGTTCCAGATATTGCGTGGTTTCATACCTTTAAGGTACTCTATGCCGGCTTTGGTTGTCGCGCGTAGGCCCGAATTAAATCAAATAAGTATGAATGTATCGCTGGTTTTCTAAGTCTTACAAGGACTAACCCTTATGTCAGAACTTATGCGGGACAGTCTAGACCTCATGGTAATGGGGATGGGCACTGTTTTCGTCTTTCTTGCACTCCTGGTGCTGGCTACCACTGCGATGTCGCAAATTATCATGCGCATGCCCGGAACAAATGAGCTAGAGAGCGCTCAAACCGCCGCCAAACGGACCAATAATAATGACCTGACCGAAGTTGCCGCTGTCGCTGCAGCCGTGTCAATGGTGCATAAAGGTTAGAGCCACTAACTGTTTTGACCAACAATAAGATTCCGAAAGGTGAGATCTGATGACTTCTAAAAAGAACCCTGTAAAAATTACTGATGTGGTCTTGCGAGACGCCCATCAGTCTCTGTTCGCAACTCGATTGCGAATTGATGACATGCTGCCAATTTGTGAAAAGCTGGATCAGGTGGGTTACTGGTCATTAGAAACCTGGGGCGGTGCGACTTTTGATTCGTGCATTCGCTTCCTCGGCGAAGATCCATGGGATCGTATTCGCGAACTCAAGAAAGCGATGCCAAAAACGCCACAGCAGATGCTCTTGCGCGGGCAAAACCTGCTTGGCTATCGCCATTACGCTGATGATGTGGTCGACTCCTTTGTTGAGCGTGCAGTCAAGAACGGCGTGGATGTGTTTCGAGTATTCGATGCCATGAACGACCCGCGCAACTTGCAGCGTGCTATGGCCGCTGTCGTCAAACAAGGTGCGCACGCGCAAGGTACTATTTCGTATACCACAAGCCCTGTGCATCGGACCGAAAATTGGTTGTCACTGGCCAAGCAAATCGAAGACATGGGCGCCGATTCGATCGCCATTAAGGATATGTCCGGTATCTTGACGCCCTATGATGCTTTCGAACTGGTCACCAAATTAAAAGCCAGCCTGGATATCCCTGTCGCCTTGCATTGCCATGCAACTTCAGGTCTGTCGTCCATGACGCTGCTTAAAGCCATCGAGGCCGGCATCGATCACATCGATACCGCGATTTCATCGATGTCGATGACCTATGGCCATTCGCCTACCGAGTCGTTGGTTGCGGCCCTGCAGGGTACCGATCGAGATCCTGGCTTAGACATAAGCCTATTAGAAGAGATTGCCGCCTATTTCCGTGAGGTGCGTAAAAAATATGCTCCATTCGAAGGGCAGTTACGTGGGGTTGATTCGCGCATCCTGATTGCTCAAGTGCCAGGGGGTATGTTGACCAACATGGAAGGCCAGTTAAGAGAGCAGGGCGCTGCCGACCGATTTGATGAAGTGCTCGCAGAGATTCCGCGGATTCGCAAAGACCTAGGCTACATCCCTTTAGTCACACCAACATCCCAAATTGTGGGCACGCAAGCCGTACTCAATGTATTGACCGGCGAGCGCTATAAATCCATATCTAAAGAAACCCAAGCCATTCTAAAAGGCGAGTACGGTTCAGCACCGGCTGCCTTCGACGCGGCGTTACAGGCTAAGGTGTTGGCTGGACAAGAGGCTGTTACCTGCCGCCCAGCAGATCTGATCGCCAATGAAGTCGAGCGGTTGACCGAAGAATTGCAGGCCTTGGCGAAAGAAAAAGATTTTGCACTGGCTGATAATGCCCTTGATGACGTTTTGACCTACGCACTCTTTCCGCAAATTGGTCTGAAATTTTTGCAAAACCGTGGCAATCCGGACATGTTTGAACCGGCGCCCACGTTGGCTGCGCCGGCTCCGGCGAGCAGTGCTGAAGCCGCAGTCTATACCGTCGCAGTGAATGGTAAGTCCTATGTCGCATCCGTTGACGCAGCTGGTGCGGTCGCGGTGACAATCAATGGTAAAACCTATCTCACCGAGGTCAGCGAAGGTGGCGATGTGGCAGCGATTGCGACAACCTCGGCAGCGAGCGGCTTCGAGATTCCAGCGCCATTGGCGGGCAATATCTTTAAGGTTCTGGTTAAGCCTGGCGATGTGGTTGAAGAAGGGCAGGTCGTCATCATTCTCGAAGCGATGAAGATGGAGACGGAGGTAAGTTCACCTCAGGCTGGGACTGTGAGTAGTATTACCATTAAAGATGGTGATTCGGTTTCTGTTGGCGATATCTTGATTACACTTTAAGGAGTCGCCTGGAATGGAAAAATTTCAACAATTACTGCTGGATTCTGGACTGGCCAATTTAACGCCGGGCCAGTTATTGATGATGATCGTTGGTCTGGTGCTTATCTATCTGGCGATTTCTAAGCGGTTTGAACCGCTTCTGCTGCTGCCTATTGGTTTTGGCACCCTATTGGTGAATATCCCGGGCGCTGAGATGGGGGGTGATGAGGGCCTGTTGCACTATATCTCAGAAGTGGGCATTCACACCGGCGTTTTCCCATTGCTCATCTTTATGGGTGTTGGCGCAATGACCGACTTTGGTCCGATGTTAGCAAATCCTAAGACGTTGTTATTAGGCGCGGCGGCTCAATTCGGCATCTTCGGTACCATTATTGGTGCAACTTGGATGACCTCTATGGGTTGGGTCGATTTCTCGCTGCAGGATGCCGCCGCCATCGGCATTATCGGTGGGGCGGATGGACCAACGTCAATCTTTGTCGCCAGCCGTTTGGCACCCGACTTACTCGGTGCTATCGCTGTTGCAGCATACAGCTATATGGCTTTGGTACCGATCATTCAACCGCCGATCATGAAGTTACTGACCACCGAAGCAGAGCGTAAGATTAAGATGGAGCAGCTGCGCGTTGTGACCAAGCGGGAAAAAATCGTATTCCCGTTAGTGGTCCTGTTTTTGGTGGCCATGTTCCTGCCGTCCGCTGCACCGCTGCTGGGTATGTTTTGTTTGGGTAACCTGATGAAAGAAAGCACGGTGGTTGATCGCCTAAGCGACACAGCACAAAATGCGCTGATGAATATAGTCACCATCATGTTGGGGTTGGCCGTCGGCTCGAAAATGAGCGCAGAAGCCTTCCTGAACTTTGAAACTATGGGTATTTTGGCCCTAGGTTTAAGTGCATTCTGTGTCGGCACCGCGGCGGGCATTCTGATGGCCAAGCTGATGAATCTCTTTATCAAGATACCCATCAACCCACTGATTGGTTCAGCCGGTGTCTCGGCCGTGCCGATGGCGGCACGGGTGTCCAACAAGGTCGGACTCGAAGCAAATAATCAAAATTTTCTATTGATGCACGCTATGGGGCCTAACGTGGCCGGTGTTATCGGATCAGCCGTCGCTGCGGGGGTAATGTTGTCCTATTTTGGTTAACCCTAACATCCTCTTAACATGACCAACCTTAGATGCGCTTATCAACTCTGATTAGCGCATCTAGCACTCCTGAGAGGGGTGTTTTCAACCCTCCGCATGCACTAATCCGCTGTTTCAATTCGCAACTCTTTTACCCTAGCCTCGCACAATGGCATAATGGCATGCTATCGACTCATCAATGGGCTCACGCATGGAACTGCTGCAATCCTTTTCAACCCTGACCTGGATCATAATGGGCGCTATCGGGCTGTTGTTGGTCTACTTTCATGGACCCGTCTATTCGGCCCATACCGCTAATTATTCGCCCAGTATTCTCACTAGTATGGGTATTTTCGGTACCTTTCTCGGCGTTGCCCTGGGTTTAAATGAATTCGACACCAACTCCATAGAGGACAGCGTACCGCAGTTACTGGAAGGCCTGAAAACCGCCTTCTGGACCTCGATTGCCGGACTATTGGGTGCCTTGTCGATTAAGTTCCGTTATGCCGTGGCAAGTATGCGGGTTCGTTCGCACCGGGAATCCAAACAGACCGCCACAATGGATGACCTCGCTTGGCATCTTGAGCGGATAGCCAACTCAGTAAGCCAAGAAGGCTCTATTGATTGGTTAGAGTGGCGCGACCAGCAAGCCCTCAACCAGGCTGAGCAGCATCGGGAGCTTATCGATACTCTGAGTCATTACCAAACTAAGATGACCGAAGCCAATCGATCTGCGCTGGAAGAGGCTATTAGCCATGTTATGCGCGAATTTAATACGCGCATCGAAGAACAGTATGGCGACAATTTCAAGAAACTGAACGAAGCGGTGGGTCAGATGATGCTCTGGCAAAGTGGTTACAAAAGCCAGTTAGAGGATCTAATGGCGGCCAATGAGCGCAGCGCAAAATCAACCACCATTGCGGCAGAGGCCTTTGAGAAACTGATCACCCAAACTCAGTCTTTTACCTCGGTAGCATCGGACATGGAAACCCTGTTAAACGCGTTGCAGAGTCAAAGCCAAAATCTGCGCGAGTATCTGACCACCTTTACCTCAATGATCGTTGACGCGCAGCAGGGTTTGCCGCAACTTGAAAGTCGAATTATGATGCTCACCACGGGTCTGCATGAGGTAGTCGAGACGCAGTCTGGCCAAATGAAGGCGCTATTGGAACAGACAGCCGGCGGTATTCGCGATACCAGTGAGCATGTCAGTCAGTTACTGCTCGAGGGTACAGAACGGTCTCAGAAGGCCATGGGTGTGCAATTGACCAGTCTGCTGGAGCAAAATAACGTGCAGTTAGCCAAGTTGGAAAAGGGCATGGAGGAAGAGCTTAAAAAGGCCCTGACGACCTTTGGATATCAGCTCACAGCCCTGTCTGA
>JBLHFL010000172.1:0-4896 GCA_047618105.1 Granulosicoccus sp. | reverse complement strand
TAGAGGATTTGTTGGGTGAGTCCCTTCCAGGTGGGAATATAGTGTTTGTATTCGCCGGTGGTTAGATGCCAAAAGATAGTAAAGACCCAAAGCACAATCAGGATCCAGGCAGAATATACATGGATGTCGATCGCGGTTTGGAAACCAAACAGGTTGTAGCTGCCATGAATTTCAAAACCGGTAATGGCCATCGAGATAATTAACACAGCTTGCGACCAATGCCAAAAGCGTTCAAACCATTTAAACAGATAGATGCGTTCGGTTATCTCAGTCATTGCTGCTTCCTCCGCCAGCCGAAATAGGCTCTCAGGGTGCCGTGGCCGGCCACACCCAGGAAGGTCAGGAGCAACGCCAGTACGCCATAGCGATCGAGCCAAGCATATTGCCGCCGACCTGGAATGTAGAGCCCCTCGACCTCATCCATTAGACCGTCAGATGTTGCGCCATGGCAGTCGTTACAGCTTAAGGCCTGTTCTTTGGGTGACACCGTGTGGTTGAGTGCCCAGGACATCTGAGTTTCGGTGAAGTCAAAATTGCCAGAGAACTCGACACCGGCGACCTTGGCTCCGGCCTTGAGGGATTTCTTCCAGTCGTAGCCATTCCAGAAGGCGTCCCGACTGCGGCCGACTAGATTGATCGGCATCAGCTGCTGGCTCTGGGTATCGTAGGGCAGGATTGAGGTGATTTGATGGAACGGAAAGATCTTCGAGATGCCATCCTGCGACGACCCCTGGATCTCATTAATCAGCGTCACCCCGTCGCTATTCACCTCGGCGCCGGGCGCTTTAAAGACCATCGCTCCATTAAACCAGCGATACACAGGCTTCAGCTTCTCGCCGTACTCCATATGCCCCTTTTGGCTGGCATAGCTCACCCGACCGGCGCTATTGAGCTCAACCTTGGGCCGCTTACTGCGGCTCAGTTCGCCGGCCGTGGACCAATCCCATTTGGTTTTGGTGGCAATGCCACCGCGGGCATAGGTGGGAATATGGCAGGTCTGGCAGGCGATAACATCGGTGTGATCGTTGAGCTTATCGTCCTGCATCGGCCGGTCGCCATGGCACGACACGCAGGTAGCACGTGCACCGGTGAGCGCACTGACGCCCTGGTCATCGCCGACACTGTGCGCCTGATAACGACTGCCAAACAACTGATGATCAATGCTCTGATGACAGGAACTGCAGGTGAAGTCTGCGCCGTCGGCACTCATATGGACGTCAACGGCAAAATCCGCGTCGAACAACGAGCTATCCAGATCGCCATGTTTGGCACCATCGGCGCCGCCATCGTAGAAGTGACAACTGCCGCAGGTGGCCGTCGAGGTGGCGCCGGTCGACTGAGCCATGGCGCTAAGTGACAGGGTGTATTTTTCGCCCTGCGTCTTGACCCGTTGCTTCATCGCATCGGCGCCGTCGTCATGGCACATGGCGCATTCGGCCCCGTCTTGATGAAAGCGGAAATAGAAGTATTCGCCGCTGGTGTCGTGGCAGGCCAAACAATCGACCGCCGCCGGCGCAATGCCATCAGTGATTTTTTTCGCCAAGCCAAAGCCAATATGGCAACTGCCACAGGCCTGACTATTGGACGCGATATTGGGGTGGTAGGCGTTAATTACATTCAGCTTGCCATATTGTTCACCATTTTCCAGAGCGATGTCCCACTGCCAATGAAGCGTCTTATGCAGCTGATCTTCGGCCACATTATGACAGCCAACACAGGCGGCATTGATCTGTTCACTATCGGTAAAGGGGACTTGAAGGGCGTCGAATTGGGTATGATCTGCCGTCGGCGCTGCCGCAACAGGGACCGCCAAAAACAAGCCAATAAGCATCAGACCGACAAAAAAGAACCGCCGGCCCTTTCGAGCCGGCAGTTCAGAGTAGTGTAACGTCATACAGACCTAAGCCTTTTAGTTAGGGCGCGCTGTTCAATCGGGGCGCACAGTAGCCGGGACCGGCACCTTTTCACCCAAGTTCTGCACGCTGTCATTCAATAGCTGCAGCATATACTGGGGATTGTGGGTATAGCCGCCCGGATCCTTAGCAGCAAACTGATAGTTATAGGCCGCTCGCGCTAAACGCGGTGTCCATTGTTGGTAGCCATTGGCTCGGACCGCCTCATCTTCATCGACCTGGCCATTGCCGTTGGTATCAGCAAAAAAGTATGGGTAGGCATGGGCATCGTATGCCAGCGGGGCGTTCAATATTTTCTCACTGTAGGTTTGCATGGCCGCATAGAGAATGGCATGCAGTCCTTCGATTTCCTGCTTGATGCCCTCCTTGCTATCGCCGTCGGCATCGAAGTCGCCTGTGCTGCTGCGGATAAAGGCAAAATCATCTATCGACGTTACCTCTTCATGACATTCGGCACAGAACAGCGGCTCAACCTTGGTGGTGTGGGGATTGTGGCAATCATTGCATTGGGTCGCGTAGTCATCGTGAAAATAAAACCCGAGATAATCCTCACCGGCGTATTCGTAACCGCCCCCGGCCTCAGATCCAAAGCGGCTTGCCGCCGCGGCGGCATAATGCACATTAAGGAACTTCAAACCCGCGTCGACCGTATCATCGCCGACACCGGCCTTAGCGATCATCGCATTAATGGATGCACCCGACTCTCTACCCTGATGACAATCCATACAGCGGGCATCGGCCTCCTCACGCGCAACGACCATACCGGATGGAAAGGTCACCTCGGTCATCTGGCCGGTGACCTTATTGTGGCAGGCAACGCAGGCAACACCCTCTTCAATGGGTGCCGTCTTTTCGACCGAGCCCGCAGCTGAGCCGTCGGCACCGATAAAGTCTAGGTGACCTGTGGTGGAATGGCATGCCGCACAGCGTTGATCCACTGCCCCGTCGTCGTTCCAATGGGCAAAGGGCTCTGAAGTAAAATCGGCGTGGGGTGAACTCAACCAGGCGTCATAAAAGGGGATTTCAATCTTACGCTCTTCGGCGGTGGCTAAACCACTGCCGAGTAATGCAGCGAAACTAAGGGCTAGTAAAGCAACGAGATGGGTCGATCGACAAGGCGTCATAAGACTGGCTCCAGTATGTTCATTATTTGCAAAGTCTCGGTAAATTCACTACCTAATTATTCTAGTGCATTACGAGATAAGGCCTAATTAAATACCTGATTGAGATCAATACTTTTTACGATTAAGGTCGTTGCGTGTTGGCTTAGTGTAAATACACTTTAACCCGGACTGAATATTTATCAAGACGATGGAGCGCCAGCCTAAAAGCTGCCATTAATACCTGCTAACAACTTTCCATCTTGACCGGGTAAATAGACCGCCCTAGTCTTATTCTTCATATTTTGAACCGCTACAACTTAATTAGGTAACGGGTTAAAGCGGCAACGATGCTAGGAAGCACTCACAGTTAATAAAAGGAAAGCCAATGCATTATTCAATCAAAATCAGGCGCCTATTAGCAGGCCTTGTTACCCTGCTAACACTTATTTTCTCCTCCTGTTCTTTTTTACCTACCCAGGGTGATTACTTCATAGAAAGCACTTCCGGCGTACCGAAGCTGTACCTCTGGCAGAACAAAAATTCTGACTCTAATAATGAAGTCACCCTAAAACTGGTGGTCAGAATTGGTAGCCTGCAAGAAACCGATAGCCAATTGGGCTATGCACACTTTGTCGAGCATATGGCCTTCAATGGCAGTGCCAAGTTTCCAGACGGAGCCCTCCAGGCAAGACTCAAAGAGCTCGGCCTGAGCATTGGTGCCCATTCGAACGCCGTCACCACATTTGACCGAACGGTCTATACGCTTCAGCTAAAATCCGCCGATACAGACAAGCTTGCCGGTGCCGTCGAGATTTTAAGCGAGTGGGTCAATGCGATTGAATTCAGCAAGATTGGGATTGAGCAGGAAAAGGACGTTTTGCTCCAAGAGTTGGGTCGCGCAGCCGACGCGGAAACGGTCACGGCGCAGGCATTTCAAGGTCGTTACGCCGGCACGCAGCAGCTTAATCGAAAACCTACAGGAACAGCAGAGAGCATAAAAAGCGCGACGCCTGCGCTACTAACAGCGTTCTACAAAAAATGGTACGTCGCCGAAAACATGGCCATTATTATCGCAGGCGATATCAAAACTGACGTCACCCAAGAGATCTTTGGTCAATACTTTAAGCCGAACAGCACCAGCACCTACATCGAGCCAATGGCCTACCCTATCAACTTCAGTAACTCTGCCAGTTATTTGCTATTTTCAGACAAGTTCACCCAGACCAATAGTGTCGGGCTAAACTTTATCACCGCAATCGAGCCCGTTAGCCAAACAGACCACTACCTTCCGATGCTGGCATGGCAAGCGGGCTTGGATATCTGGCTAGATAGGGTCGATGAATCGGCCCACAGACAAAATTTGGAATTGTCCGCCGACTATGATTGGGAACACCCCGATACCACGCAACGCATTGTCACGTTAAGGGCCGACGTACCAGACGATAAATTCCAACAGGTTATTAGCCTACTTGAGACTGAACGACTCTCACTGATCCGCAACGGCATCAGCCAATTCGAATTAGATCAGTTGCGCACTGCCTGGCTGGAATATGAGCAGGCTCAACAGGATTCTGCCGACCACCTTGCCAATCAACTGGAGCTGTTGTTTCTCGATGGTTGGCCAGTCAGAGGTCAGAAAAAATGGCTCAAGGCACTCAAAAGAGAGTTGCCAAACTTGACCACCGATGATGTGCAAAACGCCTTCAAGCAGGTGACCGATACACAGCACCGTATTCGCATACTAACTAAACCCGCAGCGGCGGCGCCGAGCGAAGTGCAGGTGAGAGAATGGCTCACGACCGTGAGTTTAGCGACGGCTGTAGTACCAAACCAAGGCGATGAATTGCCCCAGTTGGACTTAGAGATCACACCCAAACCAT
>JBLHFL010000171.1:0-4934 GCA_047618105.1 Granulosicoccus sp. | reverse complement strand
CCCAAGAGCATGGTGCAGCAGGCTCTGGCGCATCAGGTGGTCAAGGCTCTCGATGTCGCCTGGACGCCATCGGAACTCAACTTCACCGCAACCTACCTGGCGTCGCCTTACAATTCCTTGGCTGAAAGCTCGGCCCGGCTCGCGGTACGCAGCGCGAACAACTATATCGACTCCGACATCAACGAAATCATTATTGGTGGCCCACTCATGCGGCCGCGCCAGCCCATTGGTTCGGAAGCACCTTAGAGCTCGGCTCAACCGTCCAGCCTATTTGTTTAGCGCGCAGCGACGCCGCAGTCGGCGAGCGATGTTAGGAGCCAATGATTGCCCTCCTGTTCAATCTGCAGACACCAGCGACCGGTATCAATCTGCTGTGCGCCTGACGCCAACACCGACCGGGTCCAGTCCGAGCTGGGTGTCGCGATGGTCTGCAACTGCGCAACAAGCCAAGCCTGAAAGCGATCCGGATCCTGCAAATACTCAGTCGCCCCGGCCAATAACAACAGGGCATGGGCGTCGCTGTCGGGCGTATTGCTCGCGGCCAAATCGGCACGTAAGCTGATCAGCGTGCGCGCGGTTTCTTGCTCGGCCAAGACCGTCCGGCGATATTGGCGGGCGCTTAACCCCTGCTCACCCGCCGCAACCTCGGCCAGGGTCTGTTGGAACTCGTCCACCAGCGTCACGTTGAGGTGAAAGGAGCGATAAAACAGCAGGCCAGATAGCAACGCCAGCGCGAGCAGGGCGAGAGCCATCAGGGGACGGTGGTGACGTTGCAGTGAATTCAGAATAGGCACGGGTAAAAGTCTTTTCATAATGGGCGGCGGATCACAGGACCGGGCCACCACGGTTGTTTTTAAAATCCGGGTGCCCTACGTTGTCAGAAATCCACAGTCTGCGCAAGGATGCTTATGACCGTTGCCATCACCTACAGTCGCGCCCATTTGGGCATGGTCGCACCGGAAGTCACTATTGAAGCTCACCTGTCCGGTGGTCTGCCCGCCTTTTCCATCGTCGGCCTGGCCGAAACAGCGGTCCGAGAAGCGAAAGATCGGGTTCGCTCGGCGATTCTCAATAGTCAGTTCGACTTCCCCAATGCGCGCATCACCGTCAATATGGCACCGGCCGATCTGCCCAAGCAGGGCGGGCAATTCGACTTGGCTATTGCCTTGGGTATCCTTGCCGCCAGCGAGCAGATCGATGCCAAGGCCCTGGACGGCTATGAGTGGCTCGGTGAGCTGTCACTGGGCGGGTATCTGCGCCGCGGTCCGGGCGCCTTGCCTGCCGCGCTCGCCTGCCAACGTGCGGGCCGGGTGTTGGTGTGCAACCCTGAAAACGCCCAAGAGGCCAGCCTGGTCGAAAACCAGGTGGTCTTCGCCGCGGACCACCTGCTCCAGGTCACGCGCATGCTGCGCGATCCATCCGCCGCGTTACCCAGACCAGATCGCCTGTTGGCGGCCGCCCCGAGCCATTACCCGGATCTGGCCGATGTAAAGGGTCAGCATGCGGCGCGACGCGCACTCGAGATTGCCGCCGCCGGGCGCCACAATCTGCTTTATTTTGGCCCACCGGGCACGGGCAAAACCCTGCTCGCCTCGCGCCTGCCCGGTATTTTGCCGCCGTTGACCGACGCCGAAGCGCTCGAGGTCGCAGCTGTGCAATCTGTTGCCGGACAAGCCATGCAATGGCGCAAACGGCCCTATCGAGCACCGCACCATTCGGCCTCGGCCGCGGCCCTGATCGGCGGCGGCAGTGTGCCGCGGCCGGGCGAGGTCACGCTAGCCCACCGGGGGGTGCTCTTTCTCGACGAACTGGCGGAATTCCCTCGTGCCGTGCTCGATGTACTGCGCGAACCGATGGAAAGCCATAGCGTTAATATCGCCCGAGCGGCGCGACACTGTCAATTTCCCGCCAATTTTCAACTCGTTGCCGCCATGAATCCGACGCCCGGCGGCTATTCGGCCAACGATCCACGTTCGGCGCGTTACAGTCGAGAGCAAATCCAGAAATACACGGCACGGCTGTCCGGGCCCTTTTTAGATCGCATCGATCTGCATATAGAGGTGCCCACCTTGGCGAAGGAGGTACTGCTGGCGGACCAACAGCCGGAACCCTCAGTCACGGTGCGAGCGCGCGTTGGGCAGGCTTGGGATCGTCAGATTGCGCGGCAGGGTTGTGCTAATGGTGAGTTGGCAGGACAGGAGTTGGACCGGTTTTGCGCCTTAGGCCAGGCTGAACAGCAACTGCTCGAGAAGGCGATCGATCGACTCGGCTTGAGTGCTCGGGCCTACCACCGCTTACTCAGGGTGGCCCGAACCGTTGCCGATCTCAATGGCCAACCCAGCATCGATCGGCAGGCCCTGATCGAGGCGCTCAATTGCCGGCAACTGGAAAAGCTCACCGGCGCCGGGGGCTAGAGGTCCATATCGTACTCGACCATAAAGGCGCAATGAGGACTCAAGCGCGGTTCACGCAAGATTTTGGCATCGAGCACGTAGTCGGCCAGATTCGGCGTGATCAGCTGGTAATCGATACGGGTGCCATTGGCCTGGGCTTCATCGAAGGGCCAAAAGGTATGCTGCCGATCTTGACGATTGACCAAGCGAAAGGCATCGATAAACCCGATGGGCCCCAACGCCTGATCCATCCAAGCGCGCTCTTCGGGCAGAAAACCCGGCTCGCGCTGATGGCTTTCCCAGTTGCCCAGATCAACTGAACGGTGTGCAACCTGGTAGCAACCGGCAAACACAAAGTCCCGGCGCTTACGCCGCGTGCGCTTGAGATGCTGCTGCAACGCGTCCAGATAGGCCAACTTGTGCTCTATATCTTCAATATATTGGGCCGGGGGGACCCAAACCGATGCAACACTGACGTTATCAAAATCGGCCTGAATGAATCCCCCGTCGAGATCAAAGGTGGGGTGACCAAAACCGCGAATAACCGCCTTGGGCATGGTGCGCGAATAGATCGCCGTGCCGGCATGGCCGTCTTTTTCAGCATCGAAGAAAAAGCCGTGAAAACCGGGTATTTCGAGCAGATTCGCCGGGAGCTGATGCTCTTTGACTCGGGTTTCCTGAAGACAAACGACATCAACGTCCTGCTGCTGTGCAAACCATTCCAACAGGCCTCGTTCGACAGCATTAACGATTCCGTTTACATTTAGCGTGATGACCTTCATCTGTTCCTTCCAATACAAAATTCCGCACGAGGGGCTGGTCGCCTTTATCGCGAATGACATAGTTTTTCAAGGTGCATATCTTAACCGATTATAAGGTATAATGCGGTGTATATATCCACAGATACACTCTGTTGTTGTTTTATTTAAAGGGACCTAATTAATGAATAGTCCAAATCCGCATCAAAGTACAGCGCCGCTCCAACGCTGGCAAAAGGAATTTATTGAATTTGCGATCCGCAAAGACGTGCTGCAGTTTGGCGATTTCACATTAAAATCCGGCCGTCAGAGCCCCTATTTTTTCAATGCCGGCAAGTTCGATGACGGTCAGTCACAGCAATTACTGGGCGAGATCTATGCCCAGACACTGATCGAGTCTGGCATTGAGTTCAATTCTCTGTTTGGTCCGGCCTATAAGGGCATTCCCTTAGCCACGTCGACCGTTATCGCGTTAAACAGCGTTCATCAACGCAATGTGCCCTTCACCTTCAACCGTAAGGAAGCCAAGGCGCATGGCGAGGGCGGGCAACTGGTTGGCGCGCCATTGAGCGGCAAGGTAATCCTGGTCGACGATGTCATCACCGCAGGCACCGCCATTCGCGAAACCCTGAGTATTTTGGAGAACCACCCCGAAGCGCAACTGGTTGCGGCGGTGGTGTTAATCGATCGTCAGGAAAAATTACAGGATTCCGCCTTATCGGCGATTCAAGCGCTCGAACGCGACTATGGCTTATCGATACTGCCTGCCATTCGACTCGACCAAATTATGGCCTACATTGCCGAAGACACACGGTATAGCGAATATCTGCCAAAAATGGCCGCCTATCGTGCCGAGCACGGCATAGACTGAGTCACCCGGGCACCGGGCAAGGGCTGACCATAACCGATCGGCCGGCAGAACTGCGCTGAGCCGCTATACTTAATGGCTGCGAAGACAGAGCCTACGTGCCCATGAATAGAGCCCTCGTTAGCCTAATAGCGTTAAGTCTCAGCCTGGTTGCATCCCAGACGATCGCGGCCCGGTTTTATCGTTGGGTCGATGCCCAGGGTAATATGTTTATTCAGGGCTATATTCCGCCCGAGTCCGTCGCCGGCGGCTATCAAATTATCGATGATACCGGCATGGTGCTAAAAACGGTGGCGCCGCAGATCAGCGCTGCCGAACGGGATGCGGCCAATAGTGCGCAGTTGTCGGCCGAGAGGCAGCGCACCCGCGACCAGGAGTTATTAAAACTCTACCGCTCGCCCAAGGACGTAGACCGCGCCATGAAAACCTGGCTGTCGCGCATGGATATGGAAGTCCGACTGAAACGCAACCGGATCCGGATTAAAGAAAAGGAATACGACGGCGTTCAAGAACGGGCCGCGAATCAGGAGCGAGTGGGCCAGACGGTCGCGCCGGAGCTCATCGCGCAACTGGATGCGATACGCAGCGAAATCGCCCAATTCCAGGTCGACATCAGCGCGGTGGAAGTGCGCCAGCAAGAATCGCGCGCCGTTTTTATGCTCGATCGCGATCGGATGGTGAGCCTTTGGGAAGCGATCAATAAGCAAGCATGGCAAGATTCACCCACCAACCAACCCTAGTCTAGGTGGCCATAGCCTTAAGAACTGTGCCACGCGGCGACTGGCTAAACGGAATTGTTTGACTAGCCACCCTACGGAGATCTCTAGATGCGGCGTTTATTAGGAATAGGACAAGGGTTGATCGGAAACCTAAGGCGGGTGCTGTTCGTCAGCCTATTGCTCGCCAGCGGCGGCC
>JBLHFL010000170.1:0-4941 GCA_047618105.1 Granulosicoccus sp. | reverse complement strand
TGGTGCGCACGATGAAGTGGTTTGTGACCATTTCGGAAGAGTCCGCCTCGGTCAATACCGACAGCGGCGAATGTGAAATAAGCCGGCATACGTTGCACAGCATTGCAGCCAAGTAGCCCCCTGTCGTTCTGCTTAGCCGGGCCTTGGGGTAAGGGTAACTGGCCATACCGGAGATGATGAGAAACTGATGAAAAACCTAATAGCCAGCCTAATAATCCTCCTGACCTTGAGCGCCTGCGGCGGCGATAAGGCCAGCAGCGATGAACCGCTGTCGAGCTGGTTAGCACAGGGCGTACTGATCGATAGCCGCACCCTCGGCGAATTCAACCAGGGTCATCTCGATCGGGCCATACTGGTACCCAATGATCAACTCAGCCGGCGCATCGCGACGCTCGCGCCGACGAAAGACACGCCCATTTTGCTCTATTGCCAAAGTGGCGGCCGTGCCGGTACGGCGGAGAAAATGCTGCGCAAGATGGGATACACCAAGGTTAAAAATCTGGGCGGCATCCGTCAGGCACGGCGAGCCTTGGCTAACTAAGCGAGCTGGGTCTCGGCCAAAAAACTGTGCTTAGGCCTGTTGTATAGGATATTGGCTGAGGTGCGGGGGAAGGCAAAATAGAGCGCGAAGAAGGCTCGGACGGAAACAACCTGGGCTGGAGACAGCCCAGGTTAACAAAAAATCACATACCGTAGTAGGCGTCAGTCATTTCGCTGACCACTACATCTTCAACACCGGCAATCGAGCTCAACAGCGCGGTCAGATCGGTACGGTTGGCCTCAGTCGCAGAGCCGTAACGGGCTGCGGTGGTGACATAACCGACGAATTCGAACTTGCTGCCGCCGATATCGATCATCAGGTCTTGAGCATCGATAAAGTCGATCAAGGTATCAAAAAACTGCTCTGGATCCAGACCGGATTCCGCGTTCAGTTTACAGGAGAAATCAAAACCCATAACGGCGAATTCATCGAGGTATAATTTCTTTCTCAGGCGGCGGTTTTTAGTAGATGTGGTCATGGTGAATCCTCTGAATGCATAAACTGCGGTAAATCGAACACTGTAACGTCAAAACATCACGTCGGTTTAAAAAGAAGCGCACTATAGACTGCTGGCCACGGCGCTGCCAGCCCTATCTTGGCTTAGTTTGCCCGCTTGGCGGCAGACCGCTTTGGGCACCGGTTCGAATTCTTCAGGCTGAGCGCGCAGCAGCGCGCTATCGGTGCCGATCCGGGGGAGTGGCGCTGTTCGCCATCACACCAAACAGCGACTTGCCCGCCCGACCCAAGCGCGACCATTGCTCGCTCAAGTTCACATTGCCACGACCTTCTTGGCGGCGGCGATTGAGCTGCGTCTGCAGCCCTTGACTGTAATAGTGATCCAGCTGCTGGTGTAAGGCAGGCAAATTAAAATGTTCCTGCTGGGCTGAGACCGACAAGGGCAACAGATTAGCAAAGCCCAACAGCTCACGATTGTAAGCCAGCGCCTCATTGATGGTTTTCGCCTTGGCGCTATCGGGCTGGTTTAGATCATAGGGTGGCTGCCAGTGCTCGACCGGATTGAGCAGGTCGACCTGGTTTAACAGCGCCAGGATCGGCGGCCGTTTGCGTGAACGTTGTTTATCCGCTTGGTAATAGGCTGTCATCGCACGTTGGAAATCCAGGTCGAGCTGACGCGAGGGCTGGTTGGCCTTGAGCACCCAGATAATCAGATCGCACTGTTGGATTTCTTGCACCAGTAACTCGGTGGTTTTCGCCTGGCCGTCCAGACCGGGCAAGTCGATCAGATGTAGGGCATCGTGACCCTCAATCCGACAACTGTAGACGCGCGCCGCTTGAGTGGTCGGTAACAAATCCACTTCGGCGGCCAGATCGAGGCTTAGCGCATTCACTAAGGATGACTTACCGGCACTGACCTGCCCCACTAGGCCGACCCGCAATGGCTCCAATTCGAG
The DNA here is from genome assembly GCA_047618105.1 of Granulosicoccus sp. GTDB lineage: Bacteria > Pseudomonadota > Gammaproteobacteria > Pseudomonadales > Natronospirillaceae > Reinekea. Next base: position 2,988 of record JBLHFL010000170.1, on the reverse strand, counting down.
CACGGGCCGCTGTTGGTCGACTAGGGCCGCCCGACTCTGACCCAGGTCGGCGTCGTCGACGGAAAAGCGACCGCTGTACAGATCGATACTCACCGAGACCACCTCCTGCATCAGCGCCCGCTTTAGGCGTACCTGGGATTCAGCGCCGATGCGCTTAATAAACTCATCGAACACCACCTTACGCACCTCCGCGGCCACCGCGCTAACCGGATTAACCAATCGTAAGGCCCGATACAGATAGCTGGCGTAACGATAGACCTGACTGCCCTTGGCCAGGTTTTGTTTTTGCTCGAAGCCATATTTGAAGTGGCCGATGGTGATTTTTTCGATCATCGGGACATTGTTTTTGAGCAAGATTCGATAACGCCGACTGATCTCTTCGATCAGTTTGAGCGACTCCGGCACGGTAAAGCTATAGGGCGCCTTGCCATAGTGCTGCGCCGTCTGCTGCATCAACACCAGGCCCTGTTCCACCAAACCGTCCCAGGCCAGCGGTTCCGTTAACTGGTCGCTGATACCTTGATTCAATTGGCGCCAAACTTCGTTATCGAACTCACTCCAATCGGCAGAGGCAATGACCAGGGCGGCGTCGGCTTCGAGGCTGAAGTCGGTCTTATGTTGCCGAGACCAGAACCAGAAAACACCATAGACCAACACCGTACAGCCGGTGATTAAGCCCAAGAACTCCAGGCTATAGCCCTGTTGGACCAGCGCGACGGTACCGAAACCGGCCAAAATCATAAAGGGAATTACCATCCCGATAGCCATAAAAGGCAAGATCCAGCGCGAGCCGCGACTGACTAGGTTGAATAGGCGTTTAAGGCTTGTTGGCGGGTTCGGACTTGGCACCGGGCGCTCCTGGTTTGGCGCTGCTAAAGGCCTCTTGATAGAGGCTCTGCAGCGCGTCGCGCGATAAGGGTTCACCGCGACACTTATGAAATAAATAATGGCAGGCCACACGACCTATGGCGTAGGTGGTACTAAAACTCATCACCGCGGCCGAGGCCGCACCCGCCGTTTGGCCATATACCGGCAGTAACTTCACCAGCTGCCGAATGCCGAGCTTGGCCGCATATTGGATACCAAAACCGGTGCCCAAGGTCCCGAAAAACTCACTCATCTCGCGCCGGCCCCAGTGCACACCATAGTGCTGGGCCAGACTGTGGAGCATTTTAGCTTGCAGCAAGGGCACCGACACCAAACCGACGCCGGGTAGGGTATCGCTGGTGCCGGCAATCCCGGCGTACCAGAGCAGCTCATTTTTCAGCTGCAGAAAACTGTCTTGCTCCAAATTTTGCTGTTGCTCGCGCTCCTGAGCCAGCGCCAAGATTGGCAGTAGGGCGCCGAGAGCGGCCAATAGATCGACCTGACCGTTGCGCTCGGCGTCGGCGCTAACTAGGTCGACCGCCACGGCCGGTATAGCCTGACCCCAGAGCTGCTCAACCTGAGCTTGATTAAACTGCTGGCAACGTTGACGGTCGTCCGCATCGAGTAGCAGATTCAGGCCGGTATGGACCAAGAGGATCTGGCGTAGCCCCTTGTTCTTCTTAATTTGTCGCAAGCCCCGGAGCACGCTGCTCTGTTCTGGGTCATCGAGTTTCATCACCAATACTACTGCGTTACTGGTGGCTTGTAACACGGCTATATCGGCCTCGGCATCATAGTCGGCCTCGGCCAAGCCGCGGGTGTCGAGAAAGCGAAACAGCGGTTTATCCGGCGGGAAATCGTAACTGTGCGAACTTTGCGTACACGGCTTATAGCCGGCCCCGATTTCGACCTCGGTATCGGCCGTCACCACCCGCACCAGCGAGGACTTACCCGCCCCGGTCTTGCCTAATAACCATAGGGTAGGCAGTTTATTGGGCTCGATATGATAGTTTGCCTCGATCGCCTGATTGCGCGCCGGATTCACTATCTGGCCCAGGGTCCGTTGCGTCGACTGGGCGGCACCCTTGAGTTTATCGAACATTCTCGCTCCTGATGATCAGACTAGGCAGCACTGTAACACCAAAGTAGAGGCAACGGCTTGGCCTGCATTATGGGCCGAATTGCCAGCCCGCTAAGCTAATGTTGGGGCAAATAGGCTCTGCTACAAGCGATTGGCTTCTGTAACTATTCGCGATTGAGGCCAAATTTGTATAAATACCCAGTATCAAAGCGGGTACCCCTACCGGTAAACTATCACTCTGATGCGCACGGCCTAACCTAAACGATTCCATAAGGATCTCTTTCATGACTTTTCCGACCGAATGGTCTAATAATGTAGTTATTGTCAGCAACCTCGCCGACAATCCGTTTGCTATTGATGTTGCCTACGCCATGGGCCAACACGAGGACATAGCCGACCTTATTAGTATGAAACAGTTCATGAATTCTGAGTTTTGTCCGCGCTTTATTTCCGATGAATTGGACTTCGACACTATCGGACACAGCCTGGTCGGTAAGACAGTGGTGATCGTCAGCACCAGCAGCCATGTCAAAACACGCCAGGAACTGGCGATGCATAACCTCATTATCGCGCGCGGCGCGAAAGAAAACGGCGCAACACGGGTAGTATTGGTCGAGCCGGACTTGTTTTTCAGCGCCCAAGACCGCGGCGCCCGCAGAGGGCTGGGTGAAACCCTGTTTGAGCGTGACATTCACGATGTCAAAAAGTTCGACGGCCAGGCCTTTACCTCCAAACTTTATGCGCAGCTGCTCAAGCTATCCGGTGTCGATACGGTCTTGACCATTCACAACCACTCACATTCAGTCCAAAAGATCTTCAGCGATGTGTTTGAAGGCGACTTTCACAACCTCATCCCCTATGAAATCTACTCGCACTACCTGCTCAACTCCAACATCCTCAACTACGGCCCCGAGGGTGAAGGCCTGGTGCTCTGCGCGCCAGACAAGGGTGCGCGCGACTTCGTCAAGGTGATGTTCGAAACCCTGGGCTTGGCCAAGGCCAAATTCATCATGCTCGATAAGATCCGCAACTCCGAGCGC
>JBLHFL010000169.1:0-4956 GCA_047618105.1 Granulosicoccus sp. | reverse complement strand
AAACGATACTGGGCGACATCGGCGCGACTGCCCATCGAATCGCGCTCACCTTGGCAAATCAACACCTGGGATTCCACGGTCTGAAAATGATCAACCCGAACCTTTTCCGGCTTACCCAAAGCATGGAATGGATACCCAAGCACCACCACACCGGCATAGGACTGCTCTGCAGCCAGTACCGTGGCCATCCGTCCACCCATCGACTTGCCGCCGATAATAACCCGAGACAGGTTGACCTGCTCAATGACCTGTTTGAAGTGGTCGAGCAGCTTGGGTTGTCGATCGGGTGGTCGCCGCTTGCCGGTTTCGCGCTTTTTCTGCATATAGGGAAATTCAAACCGCACGACGCGAATACCGCGTTCGGCCAGACCAATAGCGACCCGGTTCATAAACTCAGAATCCATACCCGCCCCGGCCCCATGGGCAAAAATAAACGTGGGTCCACCCAGGTCGCCATTGATGATTAGTTGCTGCACCAGCTCTACCTCGAAACGGCTAAGTTATTTTCGAACAATGCTAAACTACTATTGGTGAAATACAATTAAGCAAATTGATTATCTAGCTGGCATGTCAGGGGCCCGGCCTGCTAAAGACACTGTTGATCGGCCAATAATACTCTAGAATAGGATAGATATTTCGCGCCTAAAACGCGCGTCGCCCTGACTCGGCGGCAACGGACTTTTGCCCTAGGGCATACAGTCCCAGTACTCGGTTGGCCCACTGGCCGACCTTAATGGGTCAAGCTACCCCGGAACAGGATCGATATAATGACAGACTCATCGTTGGCACAATGTTGCAACTTGGCTCGGCTCGCTTTTTTAGCCTTTGTTGGCCTTGCTGGCCTGAGCAGTTGTGCTGCAATTAATATTCAGGATGTCGACCCGGATCAGCTCGATATCAAAGTTCGACTGAATCAGGGCGCGTCTCTGAGCGAACTGGATGTCTTTTTAACTCGAGGGCTTTGGGCCCAACCGGTGCGGATGAACGGTGCCCAAATCTCCGTGGCCTATGCCGATGGGTCGACCGAGGCGCTGATCGCGGCCAATCAAAGGGGCCGCTATGGCTTGCGGTCCCGAGGCTCAGGCCTGATCACCGATCTGCGGGTTGATACGGTAGGCCGCCAGAGCTTGCCGATTATTGCCGCCGTGCGCATATCCGAGGATAATAGTTTCGACGGCCAGACTTTTTTTAAGGATGATGTCATCACCTTAAACCTGACCGAGTCAGCCGGTGACGAGCGCTATTTAATAGCCTCCGGACGCTGTGGCAACACCGATTACAGCAGTGCTCAAAAAATCACCGATCGAGCGACGACCTTGACGGTGAAGCTGGGGGATATCATGAAACGGGTGAACAATGCGGCGGAGGCGGATCTAAATGGCATCATTCCGATCACCCTGACCTTGGAGGAGCGCTATCAACCCATCTGGACCCCGCCCTTTAAAATCGACAAACTCGCTGCGAGCGATTCGGTGCAGTTTCAGCTAGACACCTCCGGCTTTCGGGTGCGCGCCGAGGTAAGGCTCCAAGTGGGGAATAGCCTGATGATGCAGTTCCAGAATCAAGCCTGGGATACGCGCTTCTGCCTTTAGCTCGCTTTCGCTCTGCGTGCCTTTGGACGGTCCGGCTTAGCCGCCTAAGGGCTATTAGACCATTGCTCTCACCATCCGCCAGACCAGCCAGGCGATGAACACCAAGGGTACCAGGCTAATGACCAGGGTGAATAAGCCAACCACTAGGCTAATACCTAGGCCAAGCAACCAGAGGCCGCCCATGACGGCGGCAACGACCACCACCAGCATCAGCATCGAATGGGTTAGGCGACTCAGCAAACGGTTTCGAGCGGGCGCGCGATAAGATGATCGGGGATAGGAATTGTTCAATTGGTGTCGTTTCATGGTGGTACTCCTGAGTTTATTAGGGATGTCTCTAATCTTTAACCTCACAGGAAGCGTGCCAACTCTTGATCACCCTAGGGTCTGGCCTGTAGGGGTCTTTCATGGTTTTTTTTAGCCAAAGCTGTCATTAATTTTAACTAAACTGACTAATAACTAGTTCGCGTAGCTCGACTTGATCAGATCGGCCGCCTTTTCGGCGATCATCATGGTCGGTGCGCTGGTATTGCCGCCGATTAGGGTTGGCATCACCGAGGCGTCGACCACGCGCAATCCGGTCATACCCTGAACGCGCAGTTGTGCATCGACCACCGCCAAACGGTCCTGGCCCATGCGGCAAGTGCCCACCGGATGATAGACCGTATCGGCTCGGCGGCGAATCTCGGCGATCAGTTGCGCATCGGTCAGGGCGTGGGTTGGCTGCATTTCCGTGGCCGCATATTGCCCTAGCGGCGCCGCCGCCATAATCCGCTGCATTAAGCGTACGCCTCGCAGCAGCGCGGCAACGTCAGCCTCGGTGGCAAGAAAGTTGGGATGAATCAAGGGCGCGTCCAGCGGATTGGCCGAGGCCAGCTGCACCCAACCGCGACTGGTCGGGCGCAGCACACAGGCGTGACAGCTGACCCCGTGGTAAGGCGACAGGGTACGAGCGTGATTTTGCAGTATCCCGACGACAAAATGAAGCTGAATATCGGGTCGATCGAGACTTGGGTCGGTCTTTAAAAAGCCACCGGCTTCGGCGCCATTGGTGCTCATCAGGCTGTTAGAGTTGCCCCGGCTAAAACGCCAGGCATCACGCAACAGGTGCCAAATACCGATCGGCGACGCGCCCAGTACGTCGCGCAGCAGCGAACGATAGCTGGTCACAAAGTCTGGATGATCGACCAAATTCTGCCCTACGCCGGGCAGCTCATGCACCTGAGCAATGCCATGGCTGGCCAAGTGCTCGGCCGGCCCAATACCGGATAAGAGCAACAGCTGCGGGCTGTTAAAGGTACCGGCGCTGAGAATAACCTCGCGCCGGCAGTTCAGGCTCTGGCGCTGCCCGCCGATTAACAGCTCTACCCCTCGGCACTGTTTCGCCACGGTCAACAAGCGCAAGACGCGTGCTTGGGTCAACACCGTTAGATTGGGTCGTGCCAACACCGGGTGTAAATAGGCCGTGGCACTGCTGCAGCGCCGACCGTTCTGTTGGGTCACCTGATAGCTGCCGACGCCTTCCTGATCGCTACCATTGAAGTCGCTGTTCGTCTTAAACCCGGCGGCACGGCCGGCCGCTACAAAGGCCGTTCGGGCACCCGCTGGACTGGTCAGGTCAGCGACGTTAAGGGGCCCACCTTGGCCGTGCAGCGGACCCTGGAGTCGTTCATTGTGTTCGGATTTTTTAAAGTAGGGGAGGACATCTAACCAAGACCAGCCGGCATTACCCAGCGCGGCCCAATCGTCATAATCCTGCTGATGGCCGCGCACATAAATCATCGCGTTAATGGCACTGGAACCACCCAGGGTTTTACCCCGTGGCTGGTAACCGCGCCGGTTACCCAAGCCGGGTTGGGGGATGGTCTTGTAGGCATAGTTGAGGTAAGGCGTGGGCACCGTAACAATCATGCCGAAGGGCATGTGGATCGCCATAGAACGGTCGGTGGCACCAAATTCCACCAGCGCAACGCTCACCTGCGGATCCTCGCTCAGTCGATTGGCCAACACCGCACCGGCCGAGCCGCCGCCAACAATGATGAAATCAAATTCCATACTCGCCTGCTCCTATGCTGGTCGATAGACCATAGCGGGTATTTTGCCGTAAAGGCAAGCTTGCCGATACATCACATCAGGGCCATGGTTTATACTCTGAGCAGTTGGTATAGATAAGGGGAACTCAGATGGAATTAGGTGGCGTCGGACTGGTGATGCTGGTCGTCGTGTTTATTTACTATCTGCGCATGGTCGGACGGCGCATGGCCGGCCGACAGCATAAGGATCAGATCACCCTGATTCTGGAAAAGGTGGGCATTCTGGAGTCGGTTGCTCAGGATCGCAAAGCACTGCTCATCATTGAGCAAGCCCAGCAGACGCACCCCAACCAACCTCGACTCGCTCAGGCACAGGCCCGGATCCAAGCGCGGCTCAACAGCGCTGAACCTTAATCAGTCTATGCTCGGCCCGATCTAGGATCTGTTGTTGCTCTGCCGGACTGACAATGGACCAGTTCTTGATGTCCGCCAATGACCGACCGCAGCCGAGACAGGTGTCTGCATCGTCCAGCGTGCACAGCTTCACACAGGGGCTTTGGAGTCGGGTATAGGTGTTGCTCATGGTCGCGACACCGCACAGTCGGTCTGAGCGGGCCATTGCGCGCGCGACTGGAGTGCGCCACGCAGTAGCACCTTATTATTAATAGTCATCTGAATCCTGAATACTCAATTTGGCCGCTTGGCCGCTTAAATGATGTGGGTCGGTTTCCTGATCCAGTTTGATCATCAGGCGCAGATCGTTTTCGGAATCGGCATGGGCCAAGGCATCCTCATAGGTCAGTTCCCCGCGACTGTACCCTTTAAACAGTGCCTGATCAAAGGTTTGCATGCCTAGCTCGGGAGATTTGGCCATCAGGTCTTTCAACAGATGGACATCGCCCTTACGGATATGATCGGATACCAGAGGGGTATTGATCAACACCTCGATCACCGCCTTACGACCCAGACCGTCCGGTGTCGGCACCAACTGCTGCGCGACGATGGCTTTCAGATTGAGTGATAGATCCATCCACAGTTGACGCTGCCGCTCATGGGGGAAGAAATGCATGATCCGATCGAGTGCCTGATTGGCGTTATTGGCGTGCAGGGTTGCCAAACAGAGGTGCCCGGTTTCGGCAAAGGTCATGGCATATTCCATGGTTTCGCGCGTACGCACTTCGCCAATCATAATTACATCGGGCGCTTGGCGCAGGGTGTTCTTCAGGGCCACTTCAAAGCTGTCGGTGTCGATGCCCACTTCCCGCTGAGTCACGATGCTGCCTTCGTGCTGATGTATAAATTCAATCGGGTCCTCAATGGAAATAATATGA
>JBLHFL010000168.1:0-4958 GCA_047618105.1 Granulosicoccus sp. | reverse complement strand
AAACGGTAAAGCTTTGACCGATGGAGCTCAGGTTGAGATTGGCGGTAATGAACGCTATGTGTCGATGTGTCGTAAACACTACTACGAGGCGTTAAATCAGTAAGGACAGCACGTGCCCTGAAGCGAGTTAGTCTTAATAAATAATATTAACTATGTGTTATAAGTTATTGATTATTAACAAATATCTATACCGTTAAATGTTTGCGCTTGGCATTAATTAGGGTGGTCAACATGCCCTTGTTGAGGCCGAAAAATATCGAGACAATATAGCAGGCGCCCAGGCTGGTAATGATCATCGGGCTGGTCGGCACGCTGATATAGTAGGAAAATAACAGGCTCCAAAGGCGAGCAGCATCGACAGCAGGATCATCGACTCCAGTTGCCGCACCCAAAAGCGCGCGATCGAGGCGGGCAATATCATCAGGCCGACCGACATCAGGGTGCCCATAGCGTGAAAACCACTGACCAGGTTTAAGACCACGAGCATCAGAAAGCCATAGTGGGCGATGGAACTGAAACGGCTGATAGACTTGAGAAAATCTGGATCGACGCACTCCATCACCAAGGGCCGGTAGATCAGGGTCAGCGCGATCAGAGTGATGGCACAGATGCTTAAGAGCAGAATCAAGGCGGTGTTATCCAAGGCCAGGGTCGAGCCAAACAGGACATGCATCAGGTCAACATTGCTGCCCGACATGGAAATAATCATCACCCCGATCGCCAGCGACGTCAGGTAAAAGGCCGCCAAGCTGCTGTCTTCCCCGGTGCCGGTTTTGCGCGCGGTTAAACCCGAGAGTAGGGCGACCAGACTGCCGGCAATCAGCCCGCCGATGGTCATGGCCGTCACCGACAGGCCAGCAAACAAAAAACCAACGGCAGCGCCGGGCAGAATGGCATGAGACATGGCATCGCCGGTCAGGCTCATCCGACGCAACATTAAGAACACCCCTATCGGCGCAGAGCTGACCGATAGAACCAGGGTGCCCAGTAGGGCGCGGCGCATAAAGGCAAATTCGACAAAAGGCCCGATTAATAGATCAAGCATGGTCGTGTACCGCGCAGATTTCAGGGTCTAACTCGTCCGCAAAGCCGAGTGTGCTGGCGCGATTTAAATTATCGGGTGTTAGCACCTGAGCCGTGTCACCCATGGCGATCAGCTCGCGGGACAGGAGCAGGGCGCGGGGAAAGTAGCGTCTGACCAGACTCAAGTTATGAATCACCGCGACAATGGTCGCACCATTGCTATGCAGGTCGGTGATGACCTGCATCAGATCCTCAACCGTCTGTTCATCGACACCACTGAAGGGTTCGTCTAACAGCAGCAAGCGCGCCTGCTGCATCAGCTTGCGGGCAAATAACAGGCGTTGAAACTGGCCGCCGGACAGGGCGTCTAGGGTGCGATGCTCCAAGCCCGCCAAACCGACCTTAACCAAGGCCAGATGAATTCGCTCACGGTGATTTTTTTTGACCTGACCAAAGGCACCCAATTCCTGCCACAGCCCGGTCGCGACAAACTGTTCGGCGGTGATCGGAAAGGTGCGGTCGACCGCGCTGGCCTGGGGCAGATAGCTGATATCGTTTTTGCCGATGCCATTAAAGACCACCCGACCCTCAATAGGCGTCAATTGGCCTAAAATCGACTTAAGCAGCGTCGACTTGCCGGCACCATTTGGGCCGACCAAGGCGATGAAGTCACCCTCAACAATGGTGGCATTGAGATGATGGACCGCCGGATGACGATCGTAACCTAGGGTTAGGTTGTCAAAGGTCAACATTAGAGCGCGCCCCAAACCAATAGGCAGAGGATCGCGAGGAAAGAGACGACGAAGAGCAGTCGATATTTTAGATCCGCGTAAAAAAACCGCACAGGGAGACACTCGTGAGTAAGTTGAATGAAATGATACATCATATCAATTTGTATTGGCACGTCTGCGCGTTCGAAGAGGCTATATTTAAGCGATAAAGCGTGTGGCGTGAACGATAATCCTCGACAAGCCAAGGACTTATGCCGAAATCGACCAGGATCGAAGCATGACCCAGCCATGACCCAGAAGAGTACCAGCACAATACATCGCTATTTCCTGTAATCTTTATTACAGGAAATAAACCTTATGGCCGGAAGGGTAGATTTTCTTGCCTATATATTAGTAGTATCTTATATTAGGCTAACCTCAACTCACAGGCTGTAGATTATGTTTGGATTCTTAAAGAAGATATTTGCCGACGACGCCGATGCGCTTCTCGCTGCACTGCGCCAAGGCGCCAGCATTATCGATGTTCGATCCGCGGCTGAATTCAGTTCCGGTTCTGTTACGGGCGCGATTAATATAGCCCACACCGACATAGGCAACGCCCAGATCCAGATTGCCGCCCTCAGTGCGCCGATTATTGTCTGCTGCGCCTCGGGCATGCGTTCGTCCATGGCTGTAGAAGAACTGAAGCGAATGGGCTTTGATCAGGTAGTCAATGGCAAAACGTGGCACAGCATAGAGCAACTCAAACAAAAGCTATAGCCCGGACGCCCTCAACCTATCAGCGGGCAAGGCAGCAAAAACTCGACTCAAGGCGTTTTAAATAGGGAGCCGGACTGCAAAAAGTTATGTATTCAACGTTTCAATGCCGTGAAACCGCCCTATTTGCATGGGTTCCGGACAAAAAGGTATTTTAGTAGTAGAATAGTTCAATAATTGAACTACTTGGATCTCGATTTGACAACGCCTTTAATACCCCCCGATCACCATGATTCCATCCATTTCGAACGAGCGTTTCGACGTTTTCATATCGGCCTGAAACAGGGCGTTATGGCGCGAGTTAAGGATGAGCTGGGCTTCGTGTTTACCGACTTTCCGGTTCTCTACCTGGTCAAGCACGGTAAACATTACCCAACCGACATCCGCAAGGCGACCCAACTATCCGCCTCGATGGTGTCTCATATGATCGATCGTAGCATCAAAGCACAGCTTATCGTCCGCGAGATAGACGCCGAGGACAGCCGGAAAACCCGACTGTCATTGACCCCAGAAGGCCAGCGCATTCTCGACCTGGTCAATGACGTCTACCATCAATCGGTTCTTTCCTCTGGTGCGACTCAAGCCGAAGTTCAGCAAGCAACCTCATTACTCGAAAAACTGGCACCCGCCTTTTATTGTGACTTGGAGAAAAAATGACCACAACAGAACAAGCCTTCATCAGCCCGGCCGAACGTAAAGGGGCGTTGATCGGTGTTTTATTAGCACTCTTCTTGGCCGCACTGGACCAAACCATCGTTTCCACCGCGACCCCGATGATTATCAAAGATCTGGCATTTCCAACCAATTGGATAACCTGGTTAACCACCTCTTACCTGGTGACCAGCACCGCGCTCTTGCCGATATGGGGTAAGTTGTCCGACCTCTATGGTCGCCGACCGATGTTGATGTGGGGTTTGGGTATTTTTGTGGTGGCCTCGGTGCTCTGCGGCCTATCGCAAACCCCGCTGCAGTTAGTCATTTTTCGCGCCATGCAAGGCGCCGGCTCTGCGGCTATTTTTGCCAATGCCTTTGCCGTTGTCGGCGATCTCTTTGAACCGCGTGACCGGCCCAAGTATCAAGGGTTGTTCGGTGCCATGTTTGGTTTGAGTTCGGTCATTGGGCCCTGGATTGGTGGGCTTTTGACCGACCATATTAGCTGGCATTGGGTGTTTTTGGTCAATGTACCGGTCGGTGGGTTGGCCATGTGGTTTATCTATAAGAGAATGCCGTTGTTGCGCCATACGACCGGGCAACAGATCGATTTCTATGGTGCCGCCCTGCTCCTGTTGTCGGTTGTGCCACTGCTTATGGCGCTATCGTTGGCACCGGTCAGCTATGCCTGGAACTCGCTGGAGATCCTCTCGATGTTTGCCTTATCGTTCCTGGCGACATTTGTCTTTATTCGCCATGAGCTGAAACACGACGGTGCCATACTGGACCTCGATCTGTTTAAGGATCGTGCCTTCAGCCTGACCGCATTGGCCTCTTTTTCCTTGGGCGCCGTCTTTTTGGGTTCGATCGTTTTTATTCCGCTCTATATGGTCAATGTCTTGGGTGTCAGCGCGACCAGTTCCGGTGCGACCCTGACGCCCTTAACCCTGGGTCTGGTGTTTGGTAATGTGGTCAGTGGTCAACTAGTCTCCCGCATAGGCTCCTATAAGCCGGTCTTGATTCCCAGTCTGGTAGTTCTGATGCTGAGCTATCTGTGGCTAGCCCTAACCCTCGACGCGGATCAGACCCAGCTCAGCGTTATTATCAAACTTGTGGTTTTAGGCATGGCGTTAGGGCCGACCATTCCGCTCTATACCCAGATGATGATCAATACTGCACCGCGTACGAAGATGGGGGTTGCCTCGTCATCGGCGACCTTTGTGCGGCAAATGGGCAGCAGCATGGGCTTAGCCTTTCTCGGCACGGTGTTCAGCGCGCATCTGGCCATGGGTTTTGCAACTCAGATTGAACCGCAGATCCCGGCCCAGTTTAAGGTTGCTTTGGCCTCTGATATGAGTGCCGAGGAGGCACAATCCCACACCAAGAGTCAGGCCGCATCGTTCGATTTTGATCAACTAAGGCTGTCGATACAGGAACAAGTGATCGAGCCAACTGCTCAGGCTCAGGCCATGGCAAAGGTGGACACACTGCAGCGCAGTTTTAGGGTGCTCTGGGCCGATGCGACCCGGCAGATATTTTGGTTTGGCTTCTTTATTATTATTATTGGCCTGCTGATTACCGTCTTTATTCCGGAAGTCCCGATGGGACCGGCGCAGAAAAAACCTGCGAAAGAAAAGGTTGCCTAGCGCAGCCGCCGCGCAGATCTCAAACCCAGCCTAGGCTGGGTTTTTTATGCTCTGGCGCGATTTAAGTCGAATGTCGTTACCCTGCCCCTTTGTCTTCCCTAGACTATTTGGCCATGTATTTGGCCAGCCAGAGCCCGCTGATCAGACCCGA
>JBLHFL010000167.1:0-4987 GCA_047618105.1 Granulosicoccus sp. | reverse complement strand
GTTGATGTAGCAGCGGATCAGGATATATGAAACATAGAATCCACCGAGCAACATCGCCGGCAAAACCGTCGCCAAAAACAGGTCGCTAATCGAGACGTTCGCGGTTAAGCCATAGATAATTAATACAATACTCGGCGGGACCATGGTGCCCAATGAACCGCCGGCGACTACCGTGCCGATCGACAAACGTTGGTCATAGCCCAGGCGCAGCATCTGCGGCAAGGCAAGCAAGCCGAGGAGCACGATTTCACCGCCGATAATGCCCGACATGGCCGCCAGAAAGATGGCCACCACCAAGGTCTGTACCGCCACGCCACCGCGTAACTGGCCGGCAAAAACGCGCATGGTATTGTAGAGGTCTCGAGCGATACCGGAGCGGTCCAATATCGATGCCATCAGCACAAACATTGGAATGGCAATGAGCACATACTCGTTGATAAAACTGTAGATACGACTGGTGACCAGTGGGATCGCCATCGGCCCGAACCAGCCGAGGGTGAAAATCAGGGCAACCAGACCGGTAATAAAGGCCAGGGGTAGGCCAGTTAATAACAATAGAAGAATACTTCCGACAATTAAATAGGATGCAGCTTCGATACCCATTGAGGCAAATTCAAACATACCTTAGGCCTCCGGTTGTTTGCGAAAAATGGCTTGAATAAGATGTAGCAGACTTTGTAAGGCCATGGTGATCAACACCAAAAACAGACCTGTTTTGACCAGCGCGGGATATATTGGATCCCAGGCGGAGCCTGTCGTTTCCAAACGGAACTCGCCAAGCGGGTTGAAGAGTGCTTTCTCGGCCAACGTAAAGGCCGCATAGGCGATTAATAAACAATAAAATACCGATAAGACACCATTAATAATGTCCAAAACACGTTTGCCTTTGGGGCCAACAACATCGTAGATCACCCGGATGCGGATATGGCTGTCTCGGGCTAGGCAATAAGCGCCGCCATAGGCCATGCACAATGCGCAGATCATAATGGTGGTTTCATGCACCCACATCGTTGGCGCATCGAAAAAATATCGACTGATAATTTCATAAAAACTGATCGCCACGCTAACCATAAAGGCATAGGAGACAAAGTTACCGAGCTTATCGATCCAGACATCCAACCTATTTTTAAAGACAACATCGGCCATGTGGTCGTATACGACCTCAGTCTGAATGTCTTCAATTTTAGGGATGGTTGTGCTCAGATTACTGGAATTGTTGTCGCCGGTGACAGGACTTGAACTCATAACAAATACCTTTTGTTATAGATAAAGGCCCCTTCATCAAAACGAAGAGGCCGCTTCAGTTGATTAATGGCGACTATTTAATCAAGAAGACCTTGGCTTTCCAAGTAAACCGATACGGCAGCATATACTTCGCCGGCCATGTCTGAACGCTCAGCCCATTTAGACCACTGGCCCTGTGCTATAGCGCGGAACTTGTTACGTTCTTCATCAGACCAGTTGATGATTTCAATGCTCTTATCGGCACGGGCTTCAACAACCACGATGTTGTCCATCATTTCCAACTGCTGAACGATGTCACGGCTAAAGTCGCGCACAGAAACAGTCATAACTTCTTGCAAGTTAGCCGGCAGTGAATCCCAAATAGTCTTATTCAGAGATATAGCCAGTGTTGGCATGGAGTGGAAACCAGGGTAGAGCGGGTACTTGGCAAACTTGTGCAAGCCCTGTGCATGGTTGGTTGAGAACACGGTATAGTCGGCTGCATCAATAACGCCCTTATCCAGTGACGTATACACTTCCGAACCTGGCAGGTTTACCGGTGAGGCACCTACTGCGGCAAATACTTCTTGTACCATGCCTTCTGGCGCGCGCATCTTGATGCCTTTAAAGTCGGCAACGGAGCGGATTGGTTTGTTGGAAACAAATGCTTCCACACCAGTAGAGGCTGCACCAATAAACTGTAGTCCATATGGGTTTACCAGCTTGTTGTAAACTTCGTTACCGCCACCGTATTCCATGAATTTAATCATCTGGGACGGATGGCTCCAGGCACCGACTAGGTTACCCAGCATCGCGAACGCTGGATCTTTACCGCTGAAGTATGAAGGGTCTGTTAGGTGGCCCTGCAGGATGCCGGCACCGACAGCCTCAAGTGTTTCGTTATACTGAACAACAGAGTTTACCGGTACCAGATTGATGCTGATCTCGCCATTGGACATTACGCCCACTCGATCTGCCCATGCCTGTTCAATGGGGAAGAAATTGTCGCCTGCTTGAGCGGAGGTTTGAATAGTCCACTCATACTTTGCCGCTTCGGCAACTGTTGCCATGCCGGCAGTCATGATTACTGCAGCGGCCAAGGCGTTGAATTTACGGTCAATCTTGAAAGTCATACGGTTGTTCCTTGTTTTTTTATATTTGTCTTGGGAAACAAGCTACCCGGCCGACTGGCAGGGTACTTAAACTCGGTATGTCTACGAGAAGCATCAACTCAGTTGAGGTCATTCGGCGACAGGGGAGTGAGATTATGGGTAAATGATAGCGCTGTCAATGCTCAAAAAGGCTGAATCACTGAACTTTTTTCAAATTATGCTGATAACGCTGTCAGGCTTGATGACATTCGCCATTAACCGACCTATAGTAGGTTTACATATCAACAGCATACTGACTAGCAAGCATGGACACCGAACACCCAAAAAATCCTCGGCGTAGTTCAGGCCGGGTCACCCTAGCCGATGTCGCAACGCTTGCGGGTGTCAGCCCCATAACGGTGTCTAGAGCACTGAAAAGACCCGACATGGTCACAGATAAGTTGCGCCAAAAAATTGATAAGGCTGTTAAGACGCTAGGGTATATACCTAACCAGGCGGCACGCTCGTTGGTGTCGTCGGAAACAAAGATTATTAGTGTACTGTTTCCGTCCTTGTCCAATTCGGTGTTTTCAAGCCTCTTAGATGGCATCTACAACACCCTGACCCCTGCCGGTTATAAGATGTTATTGACCAATACGCACTATTCCTCGGTCCAGGAAGAAGAGCTTATTGAAACCATGCTCGAGCAAAATCCGGACGGTATGATTCTAACCGGTATCGATCAATCCGATAGTGCCCGGCAACGCTTGATGAATATCGGTATACCGGTCGTTCAGGTCATGGAGTTAGGCGACAACCCGATCGATATCAATGTTGGTATCTCCCAGTTTGACGCCGGTTATGCGATGACCGAACATTTGATCCAGAAAGGTCACCGGCATATCGGCTTTATCGGCGCGCGCATGGACAATCGGACCCAACGAAGGCTTCAGGGCTATCGCCAAGCGCTGATCGACCACAGCTTGCCATCGGAAGACTATATCTCGACCAGCTTTGCCCACACCTCCTTTCAGGCCGGTGCCGAATTAATGGTTAAACTGGTTTCCGAGCACAACCAGATCGACGCGCTGTTTTGCAGTAATGACGATCTCGCGGCGGGGGCCATCTTCGAGTGTCAACGCCGAGGTATCAAGGTCCCGCAGCAATTGGCGATAGCCGGCTTTAACGATCTGGAAATCGCCAGTGCGATATCGCCTCGCTTAACCAGTGTGGCGATACCGCGGTTTGAGATGGGCCAGAAGGCCGCCCAATGTTTACTCGACCGGCTGCAAGATAAACCCTGTCCGACCCACATCGATGTGGGTTTTAAGATTGTGCCGCGCGAAAGCAGCTAAGCCGGTCTCCTTCCCGATGGCCGTTCAGTCCGGCGCGTCGTAACTACCAACACCGAGGTATGTGTGCCGAACAATTCATCCGCACCAACAATTACACTGCATTTAACAATTTTTTTCTGGGCCTGTGGCGCACTCTTTGCCAAAATCATCGACCTTCCTGCTGCGGAAATTATCTATTTGCGCTCTGTGCCTGGTTTTTTGGTGTTGACCTTACTCGCGTTGGCACTTAAAAAATCATTTTATTTTCGACCTATGGATTTGTTTTTTGGCATCCTGATCGGCCTGCTAACTGTAACGCACTGGGTCACGTTCTATCAGTCAGTCCAGGCATCAACCGTTGCTCTGGGTCTGATTATGCTCTACACCCATCCGGTCTTTACCACCCTGGGCGAGGCCTTGATTCATCGCCAACGACCCAACCGGCAGCAGCTTTTGCTCGCCCTATCCGGCCTGGTCGGTATCGCTCTGGTCTCACTCCAGTCCTTGAGCTCCGGCTTTAACTTGCCAGCCATCGGGCTGGGTTTGATCTCAGCCATCCTGTTTGCCAGTCGGAACCTCTTCAGCAAATACTTGGCCAGCCATATCCCATCATTGATGCAAATGTGGTTGCAGTTGCTCACGGCGGTCGTGGCTCTGGGTCTGTTTTTTGGTCTCGAACCGGTTCAGTCCGCCACCCACCAGGACTGGTTGCTGCTCGCCTTACTCGGCGTGGTCTTTGTCGCGCTGCCGCATACGGGCTACCTCTACGCGTTAAAACATCTCGGTCCAACACGCGCATCCTTGATGGGCATGATTCAGCCGGTCTATGCCATTGGTCTGGCGTTTTTGATCCTCGATGAATTTCCGACCCTGTTAGAAATTACCGGTGGCATCATTATTCTTGGTGCCGCCAGTTGGGCGACAATTAGTGCACAGGGCGACCAAATCAAACCTCGGGCGGCGATTTAGACGAAGGGGTTCTCGGGTTTGTGTCCTGAAGAAAGACAAGCCTCGCCAGTAAAATTCATTGGTTAGTTATAGGCAGTGATTGTGAAGGCTGGTCTCAGCTTGGGCGCACCTTAGGGCCCCGTTGTTTCTATTGCCCGATTAATAATCAATGTTTCGATCAATCCGGTTGACGGTAGTTCATGCTTGCATGCGCAAAGGACATGGTTTTCTGTACCTAATAGGTTGAGATTCATGAAGCACTAATTCATCAATCAAGATATGTCGTAGTGATATCGCCGTGATGCTCGTTGAATTGTAATTAGTCAACGGTGGTGATAAAGATCTCTCATAGTTAAATTATGGGGATAACGTCAAATCGGGTCCAATAAC
>JBLHFL010000166.1:0-5010 GCA_047618105.1 Granulosicoccus sp. | reverse complement strand
GCGTCGATTAGCACTGCGCTCACCCCCGGGTGTCGCCGCATCGGGTTCGCTTTGAGCATCGTCATCGAGGCGCATGGACAGTCCAATGCGCTTACGTTGGGCATCGATTGCCATGACCTTAACTTTAACGATATCACCCGCCTTAACAACCTTTGCAGGATCCTCGACAAAGCTGTGACTGAGGGCGGAAATATGTACCAAGCCATCCTGGTGCACCCCGACATCAACAAAGGCACCAAAGTGCGTGACATTGGTTACTACGCCCTCCAAGACCATATTCAAGCGTAAATCCTTGAGTTGCTCGACTCCATCCTGAAACACCGCGGTCTTAAACTCGGGCCGGGGATCACGCCCTGGCTTATCCAGCTCGGCAATGATATCCATTACCGTGGGCACACCAAACTGCTCGTCGGTGTAGTCGCTGGCGTTCAAGGCCTTAAGGAATTTACTGTCGCCGATCAGGTCGTTCACCGCCTTGTTGCTAGTCTTCACAATGCGATTCACTAAAGCATAGGCCTCGGGATGGACACCGGAACGATCGAGCGGATCTGTGCCATTCATGATGCGCAAGAACCCGGCCGCCTGTTCAAAGGCCTTGGGCCCCAATCGTGGTACCTCCTTCAACTGCTTGCGCGAGGCAAAGGCGCCGTTGCTATCGCGAAACGCTACTATGTTACCGGCAATTGTTAGGTTTAAACCCGACACTCGAGCCAACAACGGAGCTGATGCCATATTTAGATCCACTCCGACACCGTTTACACAGTCTTCGACCACGGCGTTCAACTGGCGCGCCAGAGCAACCTGAGAGACATCGTGCTGGTACTGCCCAACACCAATGGCTTTGGGGTCTATTTTGACCAGCTCAGCCAATGGATCCTGCAAACGATGAGCGATCGAAATGGCACCGCGGATAGTCACATCCAGATCGGGGAATTCCTGTGAGGCGTATTCCGAGGCGGAATAGATCGAGGCGCCCGATTCATTGACCATCACCGGCTCGGCTTTAACCGCCGGATACTTCTTGAGCATGTCTTTGACGAAGCGTTCGGTCTCGCGACTGGCGGTGCCATTGCCGATGGCAATCAATTCAATATCGTATTTTAGACACAGGGCCGAGAGCACCTTTTCTGCATCGGCAATCCGATTCTGCGGCGCGGTCGGGAAGATCGCGCCGTGATCGAGCACCTTGCCAGTGGCATCGACCACGGCAATCTTGACCCCAGTTCGCAGCCCGGGATCCAGACCGATGGTGGCGCGCGGTCCCGCTGGCGCGGCCAGCAATAGGGCTTTCAAATTTTGGGCAAAGACCTCGATGGCCGACTGCTCAGAGCTTTCCCGGATCTGGCCGAATAAATCCGTCTCAATATGGGTCAGCAATTTGATGCGCCAAGTCCAGCGGCACACATCAAGCAACCACTTATCTGCCGGCCGCGACTGATCCTCGATGCCGAAGGTTTCAGCGACCATCAGTGCGCCGGCACCGGCACTGCGCGGATCTTCGTCCGGCAACACCAGGGCTAGGCTAAGACAGCCCTCATTGCGCCCACGAAACATCGCCAGGGCTCGATGACCGGGCACCTTGTTGAGAGCCTCGTCGTGCTCGAAGTAATCTTGAAACTTGGCGCCATCCTGTTCTTTACCGGCAATCAAGCGCGCCTGAATCTGACCAAACTGCCACATATATTGGCGCAGCTTGCCGAGCAGGGCGGCATCTTCGGCAAAACGTTCCATCAATATATAGCGCGCGCCATCCAGCGCCGCCTTGCTATCGTTTATCTCCGCCTCCGAGTTCAGATAGGCCATGGCCTGGCCCTCCGGGTTAAGCAGGGGGTCGCCGAGCAATGCATCGGCCAAGGGCTCAAGACCAGCTTCTCGAGCAATCTGACCCTTGGTGCGACGCTTCTTTTTATAGGGCAGGTAAAGGTCTTCTAATTCCGTCTTGGTCTCCGACTGCATAATGGCCCGTCGCAGCGGATCGGTCAGCTTACCCTGTTCATCAATGGTGGCCAGAATAGACTTACGGCGATCCTCCAGATCGCGCAGATAACGCAGTCGATCTTCTAAGGCACGCAACTGTATGTCGTCCAAACCACCGGTCACTTCCTTACGGTATCGGGAAATAAAGGGCACGGTGGCCCCCTCATCGAGCAGGGTTACGGCCGCAGCCACCTGACGATCCTGGACATTGAGCTCACGGGCAATTTTCTGTTCAATCTGCGACATGGGTTTCCTTGGGCTTAGCTGCTAACCGGATAATGGTGGTTATAATTGGTAAAAAAGCAGCCGAATGCAAGCCTTCATCTGCTCTAACTCGCTGATTCCAAAGGTGAAACGAAGTAACCTTGAGCGTGCCGAACGGCGCGCGCTCGCGCACCGCGGTGAAGGCCTTGGTTAGGTACGGTAACAGCCCTCCCACCGGCTGCTGAAACTCGGGCCTACAGCGCCATTGCACGATTTAATCAAAGTTTCATTGTCTTTTTGGCGAACTTTGTAATACTCGGGCAAAGAAAATGATTTTTGATCACCCATAAGAGGAAAATATAATGGCTAAGAAAACAACTGCCCTGAAAGAGCGGCTGACGAAAACGCAGATTCTGGCAGAAATCGCTGAAAATACTGACATGACCAAGAAGGACGTTCAGCTGGTTCTCGACGAATTGTCTGACTTGATCGAGCGCCACATTAAGAAACGTGCCGTAGGTGAATTTGTTTTACCGGGCTTGATGAAGATTCAGACCGTCAAAAAACTGGCGACAAAAGCTCGCCCTGGCGTCAACCCATTCACGGGTGAAGAAATTATGATTGCCGCCAAACCTGCAACGACAACAGTCAAGATCCGGCCCCTGAAAAAATTAAAGGATATGGCGATCTGATCCAACGGATAACATATTGCTGGCTTTCGCCCCTAGGAGGCCTATGCTGAGTTATTTCGGTTTGCCCTAAGGTTAGGATTTTGACCCCCGAATTGCCCAAGCAACGCCCTCTCGACCGTATCGATCTGAAAATACTCAAGGCGTTACAGGATAATGCGCGCCTGTCCTATGTCGAGTTGGCCCAGCGCGTTGGGCTATCGACCACACCCTGTCTTGATCGGGTCAAGCGGCTTGAGGCGTCGGGTTATATCCAAGGCTACCATGCCAAGCTGAGCACCGACGCCTTGGGTCTGGAGCTCTTAGTGTATCTGGAAATCACCTTGGTGAGCCAATCACCGGAAACCTTTCAAGCTTTTCGTACCGCCACCGAAAAGATTTCCTATGTGCAGGAGTGCCATCTGATTTCCGGTCAATCCGATTATCTTTTGAAGTTACGCCTGCCCGATCTGAAAAGTTACCGCAAGCATTTAGGGGAGCTACTATTCGCTTTGCCCCATGTCCGGGAGTCAAAAAGCCACATAGTGATTGAAGAAACCAAACAGAGTGCCATTTTGCCCTTGGAATTAATCGCTCATCGCCATAAAACTTAGCTTAGCCGCAGCAACTCATTTGCGGATCGGGCCGGTTCAATCGATCAGCCCTAAGCCGCCGCATCACTTTCACCCAATCGCCAAAATTCAGCTAGGCTTTAAACACCTAAGACTGTTTGTCCTATTATTTAAAGGAGTTTCACTATGAATCAATGGCTTAAAATGTCCATACCATTGGCCCTCTCTGGCGTGCTTATTTCAGGTTGCACGACCTTGGATGCGTTTACCGGAGAAAACCAAATTAGCGGTACATCAAAAGGCGCAATCGCCGGTGGCCTGCTCGGTGCAGTTATCGGTGCGGCCACCGCGCCCAAGGCCGATCGAGCCAAGCGCGCTCTGATTGGCGCTGGCATAGGTGGCGTTGCTGGTGGCGGAGTGGGTTTTTATATGGACAATCAAGAGAAAAAGTTGCGTGAAGAGTTGGTCGGCACCGGGGTTCAGGTTAGCCGAACCGATGAAGGCCAGATCGATCTAATAATGCCCGGCAACATTACTTTTGATGTGAGCAGCTCAGCCGTTCAGGAATCCTTTAAACCTACTCTGGCATCGGTCGCTAGGGTCCTATCCGAATACGATGACACCCTGGTAACCATCAGTGGCCATACCGACAGCAGCGGCAGTAACGAGTATAACCAGCTTTTATCTGAACAGCGGGCTAGCGCTGTGGCCAATATTATCTTAGAGTCTGGCATCGTCTTCGAACGCGTCGCAGCGGTCGGTTTTGGTGAGGACCAACCGGTAGCCGATAACGGCTCCGCCGCTGGTCGAGCAGAAAACCGCCGAGTCGAAATCACCCTCGATGCGATCGTCGCTGACTAGCACTTGGCCTATTTCATAGATCCTTACGTAGAGGCAGCCTAGGCTGCCTTTTTTAATACTTCATGCAGGTGACACCGTGGTTATTATTGGTTATATATCAGCGCTGGCCGCGGCTCTTTGCTGGGCGCTCAGCAGCTTGCTGGCCATTTCGCCGGTGCGCACCTTGGGCGCCATCCCCTTTAACGCCCTGCGCATGACCTCGGTCGCTACTCTGCTCGGTCTGTGGCTGTTACTGAGTCAACGTTGGCACTGGCCCGAGTCGGATGTGCTCTGGACCCTAATGGCGTCGGGCTTTATTGGCATTTTTTTGGGCGATACCCTGTTGTTTGTCTCAATGCGCATTCTCGGCCCGCGCCTGGCCGGCCTGCTGTTCGCCTGCAATGCGCCGATGAGTTTCGCGCTCGGTCTATGGTTGTTGGGCGAGTCCTACTATTGGCTCAACCTGCTCGGCGTCGCCGCAACCACAGTCGGGGTGTTTTTCGCGATTGCATCGCGCACCAAGACCGGCGGCCATCAGTGGGAACAGTCTATGGGCCATGTCGGTCTTGGCCTAATGGCCGGCCTTGGCGCAGCCCTATGTCAGTCATTGGGCACCTTAATTGTGTTTGATACCTTGCGCGCCGGTCAGGATCCGGTCTTTGCGACCCTGATTCGTGTGGCGGTCGCGGTGGTTTTTTTGCTGCTCAGCCTATTGGTTCGCGGCATGTCGGGTTCGGTCCTGCCCTATC